>CBFGQN010000071.1:0-11282 GCA_965650895.1 uncultured Ignavibacteria bacterium
CATCCGTCGTGGCGGACTCACTCATTCACTCTCCCACTCATTCACTCCCACACTCTCCCAAACTCGTATATTCCGCGCTCGTTTCTATCGCACACATTCAATCGAAAACAGGACCATGTCAGATCAAGGAGTAACGCCCCGCAGTGAAGATTATGCCGCTTGGTATAACGAGGTGATTCGTCGCGCAGAACTTGTGGACTACGGGCCGGTGAAGGGGACGATGGTGATTCGTCCGTACGGCTTTGCAATCTGGGAGCATATCAAGGAGGGGCTGGATCGCCGGTTCAAGGAGACCGGTCACGAGAACGCCTACTTCCCGCTGTTCATTCCCTATTCCTTTATCCAGAAGGAGGCGGAGCACGTCGAAGGGTTCTCGCCGGAGCTTGCGCTGGTGACACACGCCGGGGGGAAGGAGCTGGAAGAGCCGCTGGTTGTCCGGCCGACGTCGGAGACGATCATCAATCACATGTACTCCAAGTGGATCCAGTCCTACCGCGATCTGCCGGTTCTGATCAACCAGTGGGCCAACGTCGTCCGCTGGGAGTTGCGGACCCGTCCGTTCCTGCGGACCAGCGAGTTCCTCTGGCAGGAGGGACACACCGCCCACGCGACGCCGGAGGAGGCGCAGGAGGAGACGATCCGGATGCTGAACGTCTACGCCGATTTTGCCGTCAACGACGCGGCCATCCCGGTGGTGCCGGGACGGAAATCGAACATCGAGAAGTTTGCCGGTGCGGTTGCCAGCTACACCATCGAGGCGATGATGGGGGACGGCAAGGCGTTGCAGTCGGGGACAAGCCACTTTCTGGGACAGAACTTTGCGAAGGCATTCGACACGAAGTTCCTGACGAAGGAGGGGACGCACGAATACGTCTGGCAGACCTCCTGGGGGGTCAGCACCCGGATGGTCGGCGGCGTCATCATGACGCACGGCGACGACAAGGGACTGATCCTGCCGCCGAAGCTTGCACCGTATCAGGCGGTCATCATTCCGATCTGGCGGAGCGAAGAGCAGAAGGGGAGCGTGCTGGAGATGGTTGAAAAGGTGGAGCGGATGCTGAAGGATGCGAACATCCGGGTCCGGAGCGACGTGAGCGATCAGGAGAACCCCGGATGGAAGTTCAACGAGTACGAGATGCGGGGCGTTCCCCTCCGGATCGAGATCGGTCCGAAGGACGTGGAGAAGAACGCCGTCGTCTTCGCCCGTCGCGACAGACCGGGGAAGGAGGGGAAGGAGTTCGGCATCCCGGCCGACGCGGTCAACACGCACGCGGCCGCCTGGCTCGATGACATTCAGAACGGTCTGCTGGAGAAGGCGACGAAATTCCGCGACGACAACACGATCGACGTGGAGAACATGGAGACGTTCCGCGAGGTGATCGCCGCCGGACAGTGGGCGCGCGTCTGGTGGTCCGGCACGGATGAGCAGGAGCGGAAGATCAAGGAGGAGACGATGGCGACGGTCCGCTGCATTCCGATGGATCAGCCGGGGGGGACGGGGAAGTGCTTCTATACGGAGGAGGAGGCGAAGGAGGTGGCGTTGTTTGCGAAGGCGTATTGAGGAGGAAAACCAAAAGGAAAAATGCCAAATGCAAAAAAGGGAAGGGGGCTGCCTCCTTCCCTTTTTTATGGCCCGACTTCATCGGCTTCTTCACTGTTATGCAGCCCCTGTATGGTTCCTGTCCCTCAACGCACAACCACAACCTGTCCGGCCACTACCATCCCCTCCCGGATCATGCGGAGGAGATAGAGTCCTCCCGGCAGATCTCCTGTCTCCCAGACCACAACATTCCGGCCGGGCCGGGCATGGTGATCGGTCAACGATGTCAGGTGGCGACCGAGAAGATCGGTGACTTCGATCATTACCTCACCTGCATGATCGATGGTATAGGGTATCTCCGCCTGTCCGGTGACCGGATGGGGAATCGGGATGCCGAGTTCGGCAGGGGAAAGAACCGGCTGTCCGGGATCCGCTCCCGTGCTCGGTTCAATCGGCAAATAGCGCAAGCCGTCCCATTGGGCCATGTAGAGTCGGTGATCGTAGACAAGCATCCCGACCGTTTCCGGAATCGGTCCCAACCATTCCCACGGCTCCTGAAGGTTGCCTGATCGGTGGAGCTGGCTCAGTCCCGCGTCGACGACAGTGGCAAGGTAGGCAACCGGTTCCGACTGCCGACTCCCGACCGATGCGACGGTAACCCCGAAGCCGGGTATGCTGATCGACCCGGTCTCGTTCCACGTCTTCCCGCTATCGTAGCTCACATACGCCCAGCGACTTGATGACCCGATCAGTCCGGCACCGGTGTTTGCAACGCTCAGGATATGACCTCTTACCTGTACCGGTCTCCAGAAGTTCTCCTCCCTCAGATTCCGTGAGAAGATGAGGCCGTTCCCTCCGGCACCGGCAATCAGATGATCCCCCTGAAGAGCAAGCGAGGCAACCGTCTCCGCGACGTTCTGATAGAACTCGTCCCCGAACCGTTGCCATGCAACCGGGTTCGACAGGTCAAGCCTGAAGACTCCGGCTCCGTCCGTTGCCGCGTAGAGATAGCCTTCCCAGACCTCGAAATCCTGAACGATGTCGGCACCAATCCCGAAAAAACCGTTGTTGACGGGGCGCCACGTTTCCCCCTTGTCCGTGCTTCTGTAGACTCCGAAGTCAAAGCAACTCACGAACCATCCGGCGTCCGTCGCGGCGACCGCATCGACCGATATGGCCTCCTCCCGGACAGGGTTGGTTGCACTCCACGTCTCTCCCCGGTCCGGGGAGAAGAACAGCCGACCGGTCGTACCGGCAAAGATCGTGTCTCCTCGTGCGGAGAGTGAGTAGAACGTTGTCCGGGGCGTCCCCTCCACATCAACCGGATCAACCGATTGCGCGATGCCGCCGACGGGAAAGAGGAGAAGCAGAAGAATGAATCCGTACATGATTGAGCAAGTTAAAGGACCACCCCCGGAGGGGTGGAATCCGAAATCGGAATAACCTTGAAAGGGAACGCTTGATCCCGTTTCCAAATCTACAGCTTCACGAAATGCCGATCATTACTGCCGGAGGGAAAGGATTGTCACGATACGTTCAGAAGGGGACGGGCCGCCTACTTTACCCCTTTTGAGCGTATCGTCGGATCGTTTCCGCCGCCTGTTTCCGTGTCGTTCCCGAGGGGTCCGTATCGGTTGCCGCAAGATTACCGGCCAAGAGGACGAATGGAAGTCTGTTGTGCCGGTGCATGACGGGACAACATCATCCGGCCCCTTTCTCCGAGGCAGGCCATGATTACTGAGAGATCACAGTCGGACGGAAATACGGATGCCCTCCGTGTTTCTACGGAAAGGTGAGAGGAGAACTACGTGATGTTGTGGCCGAAAGAAAGAGGTACGAAAGGAACTGTGGATATTGACGGGTGAGTAAATCCGACTGAATCCGATTCAACAACTATCTCACGGAGACTGTATCATGGCACGCACGTACGTTCTTCTTCTCATCCTTGGTCTTGCCTCATGTCACTCGAAAGACTCGGTAAAATCGTGGCCGATCGGGTGTACAGACCTGATGGGGGAGGGGATCAGCTATCATCTCTTCCCGGAAACGGGTGATCTGTGGGGAGAGAACTTCGTGAAGGAATACAAGGTCGACTCCGGCAAGTTCTACCTTTCTCTCCCTGCGAATCAATTCAGTACCTGCATGGCCGGCGACTATGGCGGCGTCAAGGCCTATCTTGCTCTCGACTCGGCGGTCGATTCACCCCAGCAGATTCACCGGCATCTCTGCCTGATTCTGGTCCCTTACGTCGATACCGTTCACACCGTCACCAACGACAGCACGATCATTGACGTTGCCTTCACCGGCGACTGCGGACCATTCCTGCAAGTCGGTCCGGGGAATGCGATCAGTCCCGTCGACTCGTCAACTGCGGCCGGTTATATCGAGCATTGGTCGAATCACTACGTCGACTCCAATCTGATCGACTCCATCATCGTGCCGATCAACGCATTTGTCATCCCTTCCTTCACCATTCAGGAGGCAATAACCTACGCACAAGCTGCAGGGGCCGACCACCGGGTCTATATGATCTTCGGATACCACACAATCAGCCCCGACGACATCGCCCATTGTCTGGAGAACGCCCCGGCCCGGTTGCATCCGGCCAACATCAACACCTACGGTTATGGAGTTCTGGCACTGATCCTGTCGACCAGGAAGGGAGAAACGTTTGCGCACAGTTCGGATTTCCTCCGACCCTGTCCGCGGTTCTGCGGTGATTCCAAGTTCCACCATATCTTTGCAACTGATTAAACAGCGAAGGGGGTATCACACCTTTTTTTGCTGTCGCGCCGATCTCGTTCTGATAAAAGCCGTCGCCTGATAACAGACGACGGCTTTTTCTCTCCGGCAGCGGCCGGTGAACAGATCATGCTTGAATCGTGCCGTTCCGGCGGAATCTTGTCACTTGATTCCGGTCTACTCTTCCTTCAGCTCGGCCGGATAGTCGGAGGTTGTGTAGTAAGGCCAGATGTATGATCCGCCGGCCCCCTGATTCACGTCCTGAGGTATTGAAGTCCATCCGGCGATCTCCGGCGGCTTCGAGGCGTCGGTGACGACCAGAATGATCCCGAGAATCGGCGGCGTACTCCCCCCGGTCTTCCAGAGCATGTAGATATACTTTCCTCCCGCCCCCTGATTCAGATCCTGTCCGGTCCACCGATAGCCGGCCGGCGGGGCGCTCTGCGCCGAGTCGTAGGCCCTGAACTCCAGATCCGTCACCGGCTCTCCCCCCGCCTTCCGTTGCCAGCCGATGTAGATGTACTTTCCCCCCGCCCCGGTGTTCGTATCGGTCGGATAGAAATACCATCCCGGGTCCTGGATCGGTCCCCGGGAATCGTCGACCTGATT
This sequence comes from uncultured Ignavibacteria bacterium, assembly GCA_965650895.1. Taxonomy (GTDB): domain Bacteria; phylum Bacteroidota; class Ignavibacteria; order OLB7; family OLB7; genus JAGWAZ01. The sequence goes on from CBFGQN010000071.1 coordinate 4,892, forward strand.
CTTGAAGTTGGTAATGGGATTTGCCATGAGATATGCCTCCTTTGTTATTGGCGGTTGATGAACAGGGGGGCTGCGTCCCCAGTGTCGGTCAAAGTTCTCCCCTTCGGCTCGTCTGTGGTAAACCGCTTCTGCGGGTAATGGAGAACGGGTGGAACTACGTGCGGCCTCCCGTATTTCCACGGGTATGCTTCCGTGGAAGCGCCTGATATAAAGGGCTTTCGGTCGGCCGGCGGTTTTCGGAAGAAGGGTTTGAGTACCTTGCGGAGCGAACCCGTCACAGACCACTATCGCAAAGGAGGTTGTATGAAGTATCCTTTCGTCCGTCGACTTTTCCTTCTACCGGTCCTTCTCCTGCTCTCGTGTGCAGAGAAAGACTCTCCTCCGGAAACCCCTCTTCGTTTCGGAGTCGTCGGGAGCGAATGCTCCGATCTGACCGGGTCGGACACCAGTTTCCAGGTCTTTATCGAAACGCTCGATCTCTGGGCCCGGACGTTTGTCGGCGAACACATGAACGATTCAGCCGACTACTTCTGTTTTTCCATCCCGGCCGATTCGCTCGGCAAGTATCTGAGCGATCCCCCCGGATGCGGAGGAGGGTGTTACGCCGGGGTGAAAGCCTACTTCGGACTTGAGGATTCCATCTCCAGCCTCTCGGAGGTGGCGGACTATCTCTGCATGATTCTTGTCCCCTACACGGCCGACGGCACCGACACGGTCTTCCCTTCCGGCTATGGACCCTTTATCAAAGTAGATACCGGGAGCGAACGGTTCTTTATCGATTCGACCGAGGCGCAGGAATATATCGACAACTGGGGGGCCCATTTTGAAGGGATCGAGAAAGAGATTGCCGTCCCCACATACGCCTATGTCCTCCCCATGTCCACGTTGCAGGGGGAGATCAACAAGGCGGGAAAGCCAGGATTCGACGGGGAGGTCTACCTGGTGCTCGGATACCACACCATCTCGCCGCAGGACACTCTTTACTGCTTCGAGAACAGCAAAGGACACAGGGATTATCCCTACATGTACGGCTATGCGGTCCATGCTCTGATCCTCTCGGCCAGACGAACCGCCCCGGCAGGTACGCCCGGCACATTCGAGCACAGTTCCGATTTCCTGCGTCCCTGTCCCCGCTTCTGCGGAGATCCGAAGTTCACGCTGACGTTCCCATAAGCAACGAATGGAAGAGACTCTGACCTATATCGGCTTTGCCGTCTACTTCGTTCCGCTGGTGATCGGGATGGTGCGATGGAACGTACTGTCGAAAGGACAGCGGGTGCTGGTCGGCTATATCGGCTTCGTCATCCTCTTCAGCATTGCCGCCGAAATCGTCGGACGGGTCTACGGGAACAATCTGATCCTCTACCACTTCTTCACGTTCGTTGAGTTTTTCGTTCTCCTCTGGTTGTTCAGAAGGGGAATGAGAGAGATGCCGGGCATTCTCTTTCTGCTCCCCTCGGTGATTATTGTCGGAACGGGGATCTGGAGTCTGGCAACCGAGCCGTTCCGGCTTCCGGATCTTTTCCGCACGGTAGAGGGGATCATTCTGATCGGATTCTCCCTTCTCTTCTTCTACAACGCACTGCGCCGTCTCGATGTTCAGCGGATCGAGCGGACCTTCATGTTCTGGATAAGCGGAGCCGTTCTTCTGGACTTCACCGGGAACTTGCTGCTGGATATCTTCGGCAACTATATTGCTCATGCATCCGACAAGGTGTACTTTACCGTCTGGACAATCCATACGCTTTTCTGCATGGTCCTCTATCTACTCTACGGCGTGGCCTTACTATGGACGGATCCGATTCCACCATCATCACCATCTTCATCGTCAGCGCGCTGATCGTTCTCGTTCTCGTGGTGACGATAGTTCTCTTCGTGCTGCTGTATCAACGGAAGATGCTGCAGCAGCAGATGTCGTTGCAGCATCTGGAGGTCGATTTTCAGAAGGAACTGCTTGCGGCCACGCTGGAGAGTCAGGAGGTGGAGCGAAGCCGCATCGCCCGGGATCTGCACGACAGCGTCGGGGTGATGCTCTCGACGTTGCAGTTGATGCTGAAGCGATACGACCGTGGGGAGACCGATCCGGAGAAGAAGGGGATGGTGGGAAAGTCGTCGGAGATCATTACGGAGACGATTGCGACGGTTCGGCGCATATCACATAATCTCCTTCCCCCGGAACTGGAATTGCTGGGATTGCGGACGGCGCTGGAACAGGTGGCCGGTGAGATCAGCCGGACCGGGACGCTGCGGGTCGATCTGGAAGTCCGGGGGATAGAGGAGCGTCTGCCGGTCAGACGGGAGATGCTTCTGTTCCGGATCGCTCAGGAGCTTCTCAACAACACGCTGAAACATGCCGAAGCGACCGAGGCGACAATGCGACTGGAAGAGGAGGGAGGAGAGATCACATTCATCTATACCGACAACGGCAGAGGTCTTCCCCCTCATCTGCTCGATCCGGAAGGGAGGCGGGGAGGGTGTCTGGGATTGAGTAATATTGAAAGCCGTGCCCGATCGCTGGGGGGAACTCTTCGCCGGGAATCCTCTGCCGGAGCGGGTATGCGCTGCGAGCTGACCTTCAAACGATTACCAACCGAAGAGCTGAAGGTATGAAACCGATCAACGTTGCCGTCGTGGACGACCACGAGATGTTCCGCAAGGGGATCATCGGTATCCTTCTGGAATCGCCCCGTTTTGCCGTCACACTGGAGGGGGCAAACGGACGTGAGTTCCTCGACCGTGTCGATTCGGTCGATGTCGACGTTCTGCTCCTCGATCTGGAGATGCCGGTGCTCGGGGGGATGGAGACCTGCAAGCTGGCGCGCGAGCGGTATCCCGAGATGAAGATTCTGATCCTCACGATGCACAAGACGCCCCACTTCATGGTCCACATGATGGAGAACGGAGCCAACGGCTATCTGGTGAAGGAGAGCGGACCGGACGAACTGGAGGAGGCGATTGAAAAGGTTCACCGGACCGGATTCTATTTCAGCGATGATCTTTCAAGGGCGATGCTGGAGAAGCTGGAGGGGGGACTGCCGAGGGATCGCGAGCTGGAGCGCAAACTCAACAACGAGTTGAGTGATCGGGAGGTGGAGGTGCTGCAGTTGATCTGTCAGGAACTGACCACACCGGAGATCGCCGAGCGGCTCTACCTGAGTCCCCGCACCATCGAAGGCTACCGCAAGCAACTGCTGGAGAAGACCGGCACGCGAAACACCGCCGGACTGGTGATGTGGGGTGTACGGCGGGGGATTGTGGGGTAGGGGGGAGAAGTTCAAAGTGAACAAGGGAGGAGGATAGTGGAGGAGATGCAGATGTCTGTGTGGGGGTAACAGCCGGAGAGGGTGAAGCGGGAGTCTGAATTTCCTGTATCTTTTCTCAGTCATTCACAACACCTGCATCACAATCCATGGAGAGCCGGACAATGATCCGCCGTTTCAGCCCTGTTGCCTCCGGAAGCCTTCCCCTTCTGCTTCTTTTCTTCTTTCCACTTGCGCTTTCCGCCCAGTTCAACTGGGAGCCGTTCAATGACAGTCTCTACGGAGCTTCGATCAGCAGCATGGTCTTCGATTCCCGGGGGAATCTCATCGTCGGTACCGGGCACGGTATCTACAGATATGAGGAGTATACCGGAGGGGAGTTCGATATACCGGACTGGACTCGTCTGGACACAACCATAAGAAGTCCGGAACTGGTGCAGGCACCCGGTGGGACGTTGTATGCAATGACGACATACGGAGTGTACAGGTCCCGCAACGACGGCATGAGCTGGGATACTCTGTATGCCGTGCCCAATCCGAGCTATCATGTGGGACCGATGGCTGTGCTCAATGACTCATCCCTTATATGGAGGGTGAATGGCGAGCTTCATGTCTCATGGGAATGGGGTAGGGCGGGATTCCAATCCCGGATTCATGAGAAACTGAAAGACAGGGAGTGGAAAGAAATCCATGTGGCACCGGACAGCACGATCTATGTGCTGGATAATCTGAACAGGCTGATCAGCAGCCGCTACTATTATGTCCCGGGCAATCCGTGGGGTGGGGAACTTTCAGGTGTGATGGATGTAGCGATACTTAACTCCGACACCATCATTGTGGCGGATTTCAATTTTGTGAAACGCTCGACCGACAGAGGTCGGACCTGGACCACAGTATTCAGTCATCCCCTGTATTCACCTATCTACTCAATTGTTCAGGGAGCCAACGGCAAGCTGTACGGACTTGGCCTTCGAACGGAGGATCCGAACCTGACCTATCCTCTCTACATATCTTCAGATACCGGCCTGACATGGATTGAAGACGGGTCTCATTACGGTGGTGTTTGTATTGCCGGTACAGGGGAACAACTTTTCCAGGCAGTTCGGGGTCATCTCTTCCATTCTTCCAGTGCCGGCAGTCAGTGGGAGGAGCTTCCTGTTGATATCAGAAATGCCAGGATTTCCAACCTCCTCTACAACAGGAAACACCGTTCCGTCTACACGACGATAGTACTTGATTCAGTTGAGTACTGGGTGAACAGTCCTTACGTTATTGAGCGTCAAAGGCTGTACCGTTCCGACCGAAGCACTGGTTCATGGAGACTGCTGAGGGATACGGTCTCCCGGATGGTTGGCGTTGACTCGGTGGGCAATCTGTATATCCAGAACGACAGGATCCTTTATTACACAGACAAGAGCAATGAACTGAGTTCAGAGCTCCTTTTATCCTCCGACGGAGGAGACACGTGGCGGTCAGTCTACGCAACGGTCGGATATGACAAACCGGTCTTTACGGTTCGTTCTTCTTCGGCGGGAGTAATTGTTGTCGGGATCGAACGAAATTTATTCGATCCGAATTACCACAGGGAGACGGTTTTTGTGCAGTTGCTTTCCATTGATTCCGGAGCGACATGGAAGGAGCGGGAGGATTGGCTGCCGGACAGGCTGAACCGGATCCAGGAATTTCATGTGCTGGATAATGGTGATATCCTCTTCTCCGATTTTATCTCACCTTTACCGGCAGCGCAACAGGCTGAGTGTGCCGTGTGGAACTATCACACCGGTACCGGGGAAATCACTCTGCTTGACACATCGTATATCGGTCTTATGGTTTCCGGTGGGGGAGGGCGTATATACTCCAATCGGAATCGTGGTCTGGCTGTGACAACGGATCGGGGAGTTACCTGGCAGTCTCTGGGAACTCCCTCAACTCCTTTCCCCATGGTCAACGCCATGAAGGTCGATCTCTCAGGTGGGATCTATATCAAAGGGCGGGCAATATCCGACGTTATTCAGGATACTGTGTTCTATTCTCCGGATGAAGGTGAGACCTGGCATGTAATGTCACAGGATTTCCCCGTAACCGCTTCACACCGTTCCCGCATTCCGCAACTCGTTCATCGAGATGTCCTAGTGGATGCAGCCTACTATTATTATTACGACAAGCCCTGGCTTGGCAGGAGTTCTTTCCCCTATCTGATCTGGTCGATGGACAACGGTATCTCCTGGCAGATCGATCAGGGAGAGCTCCGGTACAAACAGATGACCACCATACTCCTCACCGACGATGGAGATCTCTACGTCGGAACGCGGGAGGACGGCGTCTACCGCGCTCGCGGCGTTCTTTCGGTTGATGAAGTGAAGAGGGAGGAGGGCCTGTCTCATCTTCGCGTGTTTCCGGCCCCTTCACACGAACGGGCCACGATCCTTCTCAGACTTGATCGTTTCAGTCATGTCCGTCTCGAACTCTACGATCCCCTCGGACGGAGCATCGGCCTCATCGCCGATCGCGAGTTTGATGCGGGAGAACACTCCTTCCCGGTCGATCTTCGCGGATTGACGTCCGGCTCCTACTTCCTGCGACTGACCGGAGAAAACGTGAAGGAGACCGTACCGGTTCTGATACGGTAGACGGTAGAGAGGGCCTGGAACACTCTTTGCTCTTTGCGTCCTTTGCGTGAGTCTCTCCTTTGCACATGGAGACCCGTCTGTATTGCAGCAGAGGGGAGGCCTCCTATCCCTTCCCCAGCACGAAGACGATAAAGTTCGGTACGCGAAGTTCATCCTCCAGTCCCGGGTACCGTTCCAGATCGGTTGCGGTCACCGTCGGCTCCACGATCCCGTCGATCCGGAAGCCGGCATCGAGGTAGCCCCGGACGTATGTGTCCAGGGAGCGGTGGAAGTTCGTGAAGCGGACTCCCATCATCACCCACTGCCGTTCTCCCTCATCGAAGTATCTGTCGAGGACCACGTGCTCCTTCGTTCCGTCCGGACCCCGCTGCCACGTTCCGACGGCCGAGCGCATCGGGTGGAGGTTGGCCACGACGAACCGGCCGCCCGGTTTCAGCACGCGGAAGACCTCCCGGTTGTTCGCCTCAACATCCGGAAGGTCGCACTGATTCAGGTAGGAGA
>CBFGQN010000072.1:0-11224 GCA_965650895.1 uncultured Ignavibacteria bacterium
CGGAGGATGGCGTCCACGATTCTCCCTGATCGGTCGAATACAGGAGTCCTCCGCCGTGAGTCCCGGCTACGATATGATCCGCGTCGGAAACGGCCAACCCCGTAACCAGATTCCCCGTGGGTATATGGACCGCGGTCCAACGCTTCTGTCCGACATCCAGATACTCAATCCGCCCGTTGCTGCCGGCGAGAATGCGCTGCGAGGATGGAACGGCAAGCGAATAGATGTGCGTTCGAATCATCCCCGTATTCGAGGGAACAAGCGTACGTTGAAATACATCGAGTACATAGGCTCCGCCGGGTGTCCCGGCGGCAAGGAATTTTCCCGGACCGACAGGAAGCTTTTCTCCCAGAGTCTCACGGAGTTCCATCGCAACCGACCAGCTCCGTCCATCATCGGTCGAAACATAGAGTCGTTTGTGATGCCGCGACGTCGCGATAACAAGTTCTCCATCTCCCGCTGTGAAAACCTCCATCATGGGTGCATCGGATACCGAATCCCATGTGACACCTTCGTCAGTCGAACGGAACACGCCCGTACCGGTGCCGGCAAGCAACGCCCCCTGACCGGTTACGGCAATTCCGTACATTCTGTTATCTCCTGCCGCAGACAGTGCCGTCCAGTTTTTCCCTTTGTTTGTCGTCTTGTGCGCTCCGTTACGCGTAGCCAGAAAAAGAACATCCTTGCTGTCCATGGCCAATCCGGAGAAGGGACGATCCCCCCAAGTGATATTCCCCCAACTGCTGCCGTTGTTGCCCGATTCCCGAAGATCATAATCGCTCAGATAGAAAAGCCAGTCCTGGGAGTTGACCAGAATGGGATTGCCCCTCCCCACATTGTCAAGAAATGATGCCCAGGTCTCTCCTCCATCTGTGGATCGCAAAAAGCCGACTTCGCTGAAGTATGTTCCGGCAAAAAGAGTCCCCTTGCTGTTTACGGCAACCGAGTAGATGTAATGGACTTTCAATCCCGTCTGTTCCCACGACATACCCTGATCTGTGGAACGATAGAGTCCCCCCGGCATCAGGCCCATATAGAACACGCCGTTGGAATCCTTGCCGATTCCCCAGGACCACCCTCCCTCCGGCCCCAACGACCGCCAGCTCTGGGAATACGTGTGGACGGAAGCAAGGAAGAGAGCAAACGGAAGTACGGCCGACAGACGGGTAAAACGGAACATGGCAGGAACCTCTCGCATTTGAGTGTACAGGATAATGGATCCGACGGTCAGGCACTACCGAACGAGATCCGGGCATTTATTTCAGCAGCAGGCTTCGTGATTCTCCGTGTTCTTTGTGCCGTTGTGGCAAAGATTCACCACAAAGGACACGAAGAATCACCAAGGGATCACTCCTCGAAATGCTCCATCTTCCCCTGCAATGCTTTCAGCAGGCGGGCGCGGGCGCGGAAGAGGTGGGCCTTGACCGTGCCGAGCGGCAGATCAAGTTCCTCGGCGATATCCTGATATTCCATCTCCCGATTGTGCCGCAGTTCGATCACCACCCGGTATTTCTCCGGCAAATCCGCAATGGCCTGCCGCAGGATCTCCGTCCGTTCCTTCGCCGTCAACGGCGCATCCGGCGGCGGTGCGTCGACATCCGGGAGCTGCATCTCCATCTCCCCCTTGCTTGTCCTGAGGGGTTCGTCGTAGGAGACCGTCTTCAGGCGACGCTTCCGCAGATAGTCAATGCAATTGTTCGAGGCGATCTTGTAGAGCCAGGTGGAGAAGGCATACTGGAAATTGAAGCTTTTCAGCGAAGAGAAAGCCTTGATAAAGGCCTCCTGCGTCAGGTCCTCGGCATCGAGCTGATTCCGCACCATCTTGAAGAGCATCGCATTCAGCGACCCCTGATACTTGTCGCGCAGCCGCGCAAAGGCCGCCTGATCGCCGTCAAGCGCCCTGCGGACCAGCGCGTGATCCTCTTCGCGGTTCTGTCTGCTCCGCTCTTCCCTTGAAATTGATTCCGGTAGTGCCATCGTCCCGAAATTAGCCTTTTCAACCGAAACAACGAATGCCCCCGATGATCTTCAACCACTTCTCTTCCACCGAAATGATTGGCAGAGTTTCCGATGCGAAGTATCTTGAGGAAATATGAAGATGAAGAACCGTTGTACTTTTCGCCTATCGGTCCGCACAGTGGCCGTGCTCGTCATCTCGGCCGTTTTCTCCCTTTCCGGTTGCACATCGGAACCGGAGAAGGGTGAGCTCGAGGAAGCGATGAAGACCGCCGACACGGTCGACACGAAACTGGTGACCCTGCATCCGATTCTGGATGCGCCGATCCATCGGGGAGACTCCTTGCTGATCCATCTGATCGCTCTGAAAGATGAAGGACTTCTTCTGGAAGGGGACATGACCAGACTTGTCGGCGGCTTCGTCAGGAACCACGGCGGACTGGAGAACCCCGATTCGGTCCTGCGCGGCATGACCTACCGGCAGTTGATCGACCGGGCACTGCTTCTGGATCTTTCCACCGAGTACGGCTACAACCCGGCCGACTGCAAGGGATGCACCGATTCGATCCTGATTTTCCTCCCCGGCACCGACGCCCGGATTTATGTCGGGATGGGACGCAAGGGTTTGCAGGAAATGATCGGCGAAGCGCTGGCTTCGGAGGAACTTCCCGAGCGGTATCGGGGGGCCCCCTACAACCGGAAGATCGATTCCGGGAACTGGCGGGAGACGGTCGATGAGATCGCCTCGCAACAGGAGGAGATATTCGACGGTGTCCTCTTCGGCAACGTGATGATCTTCCTGAGTCGCGAAGGGAAGAATCCGGAGGAATACACCTACGGCCACATCATGGCCGTCATCGACCGGGTGAAGGAGATGCCGGAGTTCCCGGAAGTGCGAACATATCTGACGAATCTGGCATCCGACACGACAGCAACGACAACATCACAGTAAACCAGACGAGATATCGAATGCAAGTGAAAAGAAATCCACGAGCGCGGAACCGTCGATTCACGGTCGCACTTCTGCTGCCGGCAATCCTGACGGTCTTCGCCTGGGGTTGCAGCGGTTCCGGCGACACAACCAAAGCGGAAACGGGACGGGTTAACAAAAAAGTCGGTGAGGATACCACACCCCATCTTGCAAAGAATCCTGCGGGAGAACAACAACCATTCACAGTACCGGGAGCCGACGTGAAAACAACGGAAAGCACAGGAGAGACCATCACGACGATGAGCGGCCTGCAATATGTGGAGAAGGAGAAAGGGACGGGGAAGGCGGTGGAGGCCGGAATGAGAGTGAAGGTGGACTATGCCGGTTATCTGACCGACGGAACGCTCTTCGACACATCGATCGAGGAGATCGCAAAACAACATGAACTTGACCGTGGCCCCTACCCGTTCGAGCCGATCGAATTCATCGTCGGTGCCGGACAGGTTATACGGGGTTGGGACGAAGGACTGACTACGGATATGTATGTAGGAGGTAAACGCCGTCTGATCATCCCGGCCTCTCTGGCCTACGGCACGCGGGGAGCCCCTCCGGCAATTCCACCGAACGCCACGCTGATCTTCGATGTTCACATCGTTGAGGCCGAGTAATGGAATCGGAATCCCACAGGGGACCGGACGGCCGCCTGGAAGAGCCGGGAGTAAAACGCTATCATGCGGAGAAAGCCCGCTCTCCCCGGCGTCCGCCGACGGTGAACATGACGATCCTGATCGGGATCATCGCCGTTATCCTCTTCCTGATCTGGCAGTTCTTCTTCACACGTCCGGCACTCTTCACCGAGGAGTTCAGTCTGGCCCAGGCCGTCGAGGAAATCGAGGAACTGACGACCGTCCGGAGTCATTTACGCTTTACGGTTGTTGTACGTGAGGAGTCGGGCAATCTGATCGTGCAGCGGCTGGCCGACCAGGCCGGAAAGATCAACATGGACGACATCGGATCGATGCTCTTCCACGATCCGACACTTCTGGCCGAGCTTCACGCAGTGGCCACCTACGGCGTGAAGCTGGACGACATCGAGGAGAGGATCCGGACCGGAAACGACACGCTCTACGTGAACCTTCCGCCGGCCGAGCTGCTGGACGTAAAGATCGTCAACGCCGATACGCGCATCATCGCGCAACTGAAGGGACTCTTCAGAAGCAGGAACAACGAGCTGCTGCTGGCCGCCTCGCAGCGGGGGGAGACGTTTGCGGAAGAATTTGCACGCTCCGATGAAGCTTCGCTGGAGCTGGCGGCGACGAAGGCGCGCGAAATCATCGGACTGCTGGCCCGACAGGCGGGAAAGGAGACGACCTTCACCGAAGAGTAACCGAGAGGAACGGAACATGATTATCACGAAGACCCGAAAGGAAGTAATCGCCATCAAGCAGGAAGACCACGCGGCCTTTGCCGGCTTTCTGCTGGAACGCTGGAGCGATCACGGGTTCAAGCATGACGAGCGACGGGAGGCCATCATCAGGGCAACCGGCCAGCACGACAACGGGTGGAAGGAATTTGATGCGGCTCCCCGCATCGACGAGAAGACCGGACTTCCGGTCGACTTCAGAAAGATCACACCCGAAGAGATCCACGACATCTGGATGCGCGGATCGCAACGCTTCGTTGTAGAGGAACCCTACGTCGCCATGCTCATCACGCATCACGCCTACTCGCTCCACGAACACGCCCACAACAACCGCTCCGATATCTGGAAGGATTTCTTCGTGACCCTTGCGCGGCAGCGGGCCTTCCTTCGCGACTCGATGGGACTGACCCACAATGACATCGAGCACGGCTATTCTTTTCTCCGCATGGCCGACTGGTTTTCGCTCAAATACTGCACCGAACCGAAGCTGGGAGCGGCCCGTCCGGCACAGTATGCCGGATACAAGCTGGTGCGCGAGGAAGATGAGTTCCGCTTCCGTCCCTATCCCTTCATCGATCACGACATCCGCTACGAACTGCCGGTCTACGTGCTGAACAAAAAGGGATACAAGAGCACCGCCGAGGCGCAGGAAGACCTGGCCGAACCGGAGATGCGGGAGATCACCCTGAATCCGCTGGAGCTGTAGAGATGATAACCGGCGAAGCATATCACGGAGGACCGATTCTCGCACTCGACGGCGACCTCCCTTCACCCGATATCTTCTCCGCGCTTCTCAGAAACGGTCTCCCCGTCGTGGCGGCCGATGGTGCCGCCCTGAAACTCCGCGAGCGGAACATCCGGCCCGACGTGATTATCGGTGATATGGATACGCTCAGGGAAACGCAGTTCGATCCCTTCTTCGCCGACACCGACATCATCCGGGACATGAGTCAGGAGGTTTACGACGGAGAGAAGGCGTTACAGTGGATCATCGAGTCGGGTCACGACCGCGCCACAGTCCTGGGGGCCGGAGGGGGAATGATCGATCACGTCCTGAACAACTTCTCCCTGCTGGCCCGCTTCAGCGACCGGCTTCGCATTCACCTCCGGCAGGAAGAGGCGATCGGCTACATCGTGCGGCAGAACTTCCGTCTGACAACCGAGCGGGGGAACCGCGTCTCGCTGATCCCCCTCCCGGAAGCCCGTATCACAACCCGCGGTCTGCACTGGAACCTGCAGGATGACACGCTCCGCTTCGGCGGAAAGGAGGGGGCCTCGAACTGGGCGGCGGAGGACGCGATCGAAATCGAAGTTGCCGGAGGCGTGCTGGTGGTGTTCTACTACGAGCATATCAAGGAGAGTTAGCATCGAGGAGAGATAGAGACCAAATCAAGAGAAGGCACCGAAGCAGAGGAAGAGGCCGATCAGCAGAACGACTCCGGCACTCAGGAAGAAGCCCTGGGCCAGTTGGATCGGGGTTCTCTGCAGAATGATCACGATAACGCCCGCAATCAGATTCAGCAGGAATTGTACCAGACTTCCGATCAACATACCTGCTGCCCCGGAACCGGCATCCTTGTACAGGATGCTCAGAATAATCCCCGAGAGGATCATCAGCAACAGGTTGATCGCGACAACCCGTGTAATGATCGATGAAGCTTTGTCTTTTCCTTTTCTCATGCTCTTTTCCTGAAGGCCATTCTTTATCCCACTTCTTTTACTGCGAAAGGACGGCTCCCCCCAGACAAAACGAAAAGCCGATCAGCGGAAGGAGCGCGGCACTCAGAAAGAAGCCCTGAAGAAGGGAGACCGGAAGGCTTGAGCGTTTCCAGAGGAAGAGAACACCTCCTGCAACGAGGTTGACTCCCCCCCACACTATCGCGCCAAGAAAGACCTGAAGACCGATCCGCATCTCTCTTGTGAAGAGATCGTGAGGACTCGCTTCAGGCGATGTCACTGCCAGGACGATCGCGTAGAGGATCAGTAGCCCGAGGTTTATCCCGACGACGCTGATGGTGGTGGTTGAGATCTTCATGGTTCACTGTGGTACGGGTATTCGTCTGCTCGGAAGTCCTGCGGCTCCGGCTCTCCACGCTCACGCAGGTGCAGTCCGCATCCCGGGTCTCCTGCTCCTCCGGGGTGGCCTGACGCTCCGGCTCTCCACGCTCACGCGTGGAGTTAGGGAATGGCGCTCTGCTTCGCAGAGCTGGGGGGAAAGTTCGCTGTCTGAGCGTAGCATTCAGAGGATTCGTAGTGTTATCAACGAGTTATCCACTTTTCCCCATCCCCTGCCTTGAGGATCGGGAGATGGGCTCTCCGATCTCTCCTCAACCGGAGAGGGCCAGGCCTCCCCAGCAGAGCGAGAAGCCGATCACGAGCACAAGCGCCATGCTCAGGAAAAAACCGTCGGCCAACTCCCTGCGCTTGCACAGCCATAGTACCAGAGCGATAAGCGTATTTGCCACCGTATGAAATCCGATCAGAAACATCAGCAACCACATAACCCTCAAGGGCTCCTCCCCTGAAGTACCGTCCTGTAAAATGACGACGTTGACGAGAATCGTGTAGGAAACCAGCATCGCCAGATTGATGCTGACGATTTTCATCTCGGAACGGTTCTTCCATACAGCCATAAGTTGTAGTGATTCTATGCGTTCTCCTGTAGCTCTTCTCTCATTCGTCCCGTGTGCTCCCCACACGTTCAGCGACAGCCGCAAGACTTGTCTACACACCCATCAGTCATACATCAGTTATAGATAACCGAACTTCCGACACATAGTGAAAACCCGATGACGAGCACAGTCAGTCCACTCAGTAGAAAATATCCGCCCGAGGCTTTGTCCTTGCGAGTAAACATGCCGATGGAGATCAGCAGATTTGTGATAACGTGAAGTCCGATCAGACCCATCAGGAATATCGCCGCCTCTACATATTCTGAAGAAGTTACCAGCGACACGCCGAGGTTGATAAAGAGAGTATAACCGACCAGTATTCCCAGATTGATGCCGACGATTTTCATTTTCGAATCCTCCGGTTCAATACGGATGGTTTCTTTGCCTTTGTACAACTCTATCGCATCCCGCCTTCTTTACGCGCAGTCCGGAACGTCAAGGGAGGCTCTCAGTCAATGAGAATCACATGTCCGATCCACAACCAAAAACCCGCCCCAAGAACAGCCACAGCACTTAACAGGTAAGGCACAGCAGATGGTTTGTCTTCGTGGAGAAAAATTTTCAGCGCATTCGCCAGATTGACCAGAACATGGAATCCGCTCACCAGCATTCCTACGATCAGCAAGCCAAGAGAAGGGGAAATCAGGATCATGATAACGTTGAAGAAGAGAAAGTAGCCGATCAGAATTCCCAGATTCATGGCGATGATTTTTATTCCGTACTTCAACTTCATGGCTAGAGGAATATATCGTACACGTCATACAGGACCAGACTGACTATCCAGAATATGGTACCGAACATCACCACACCGCCTGCACTGAACAGAAAATCCCTGGCCATGTTTCTTCTGCCGGAAGTAAACGAGAGCAGGGCTGCGGTCAGGTTGCCGAGAATCTGGAGACCGGCTCCTACAAAGTAGACAAACGCGAGGGAGAGTCGGGCGTATGAATCGGCAAAGAATTCGGACGGTTCATCAATATGTTCAACCGGGGCGGCAACCGACTCGGCTTTCCTGTACAGCATCAGAAGATTGATTCCCGCCGAATACAGAAACAACACGAGGATGTTGATCCACACAATCTTCTGTGTCACCGACGGCGAACTCCACCTTCCGTGCAAGGATCGAGCGTCCTTTATCTTCTCCATCACGCCACCACCCCTTGCTCCTCCTTCAGCCGGTCCAGATACTCTTCCTTCTCGTCCCGATAGAACAGATTCATCGTCTCGAACGGGATGATCCGTCCGTCCTTGTGGACGATGTGGACACACGACTTCTTGATCGCCCGCACATCGAAATCCCACGCATCCATGAAGTTCATGATGATGATCCGGAAGAGATTGCTGTAGGAGAGATTCGGTGCCATGATGTTCGGCAGACAGCAGAGGAGATGGTGGAGATCACCCTGCAGCGAATCGACCGAGATGCCGGTGCTGAACATCTTCAGGATGTGTGAGTGCAGAGCCGGATCCTGCTCGTAGACAATCGTGTTCCGTGAGTTGTTCAGCAGAACGTCCGGATCGATCAGGCGCGTCAGCGGCACCACCTGCCCGTTCAGCTTCAGCGCGTAGCCCATCACCAGTGCATCCGGATTGCAGGGGACCGGGATCAGATCGTTCGGGGCGAAGATCCCGGTCTGCTCCAGAATCGCCGTACGCACATCGGTCATCGTCAGCCGGTCGGTCGCCGGATCGAAGTCCTGAAGTCGTCCGGCAATCTGCGTCGGCTGGAAGGTGACGCCCCGGACGGCCGGCTGTTCGAGCGCGTACTCGATGATCGCCCCGATCTCGTCATCGTTCACTCCCCGCTGCAGCGTCGCCACCAGCGTCGTGGAAAGATTCAGTTCGTTCAGGTGCTCCAGTGCCCGCCGCCGGACATCGCTCAGATCTCGTCCCCGCATCCGCTGCAATCCCTCCGGACGGAAGGAATCGAACTGGAGATAGATCTCGAAGTCGGGCATATAGTCGGCCAGCCGTGCGGCGAACTCCCGGTCGTTGGCGATTCGCACCCCGTTCGTGTTCACCATCAGATGCTTGATCGGCCTCGACTTCGCCATATCCAGAATCTCGAAGAACTGCGGATGGATCGTCGGCTCCCCGCCGCTGATCTGCACCACATCCGGTTCTCCCTCACTCTCCACAATGATATCCAGCATCCGCTCGATCTCCTCCAGCCTCCTGTGCCGTCCGTACGTCGGCGACGATCCGGCGTAGCAGGTCGGACAGGTCAGGTTGCACCGGTCGGTCACCTCGATCAGCGTCAGACAGGAGTGCTGTTCGTGGTCGGGACAGAGCCCGCAATCGTAGGGACAGCCGAACTCGGTTCGGGTAAGGGGACGGGCCGGATACTCCGACGCCTTGTTGTAGTTCCGGAGTCGCTTGTAGTATTCGATGTCCGAGGCGATCCGCACGTTCATGAAGCCGTGCTCCGGACATCGCTTCCGCATGAAGACGTTCCCATCCTCGAAGACGATCTTTGCGTCGATCTTCCGGAGGCATTCGGGACAGAGACTGACCGTGAAATCGTAGTAGGTGTAGTTTCGGGTTTCAGGCATGGCGCGGCGTCAATAATGATGATCGGGAAATGAACAGAGCAATCAGTGTGCGGCCATAATACATCAGGCCGAGAAGACAGACAATCTGAATCGTCGTCAGACCGAAATCGAACCGGAAGCCGGGTTTCAGGAAGCCGATCAGAAGCCGGTAGCCGAGATAGGCGATCATGAAGAACTCGAAGCGGAGTCCTTCCCGCAGACGGAATCTCTTTTCCAGTTGCACCAGAGAGAACCAGAGGAGAGCGAGGAAGAGAATTTCATAGAGAGGCAGAGGATGGCGCGGGATGCCGTCGCCGAGATCGATCGCCCAGGGTAGCATCGAGGGGACGCCGTACGTCGCCTCGGTCAGTCCGGCAGTGAAGCAGCCGACGCGACCGATCATGATTGCCAGGATCAGCGGATAGGTGAAGAGATCTCCGGACGAACGTTCCACCCCGATGATCTTCTTCGTGATCTCCACACCCAGCAGCCCGCCGAGCAACGCCCCGACAATCGTCTTGTTGGCGAAATAGAACCAGAGGGGACGGGATTGACTGAAGAGAGCAACCGGATCCTCAAGGTTGCCGACAAGGCGTGAGAAGAGGAAGGCACCGAAAGCCGCACCGATCAGAATCCAGATCCTGTTCTGCGAATCGATCGGATCATCCGCACGTCTGCGCAGGTAGAGGAAGTAGCGAAATCCGATGACGAAGGCCAGCGTTTCGAACACCAGATGAAAACTGAGAGAAGCCGGGCCGATATTCAGGTTAATCGGAAACGTCATGCGATGTCGGGCAGGTGATTGGTCTTTGTATGTGGGGGAGTTTGTTGGGTTTGAGATATCAGCAGTGAGTAGTCAGCTATCAGCTTTGAGTGGTCAGCTGTGAGCTTTCAGTTGTACGTTTTTCCATGGCTGATCTCTACAAACCCTTCTCTCTACGAACTCTATGAACTCTTCTCTCTACGAACTCTCTTCACCCTCCCCGAAAACTTAGGATATCTCTTCGAAGAATATTTTGCTTGTACATACAAATACCTTTTCTATCTTTGCCTCATGCCGACAAGCGATTCACAATTCTGCAACTGTCTCCACTACACGGCCGCTGCGTTCGCCCGGAAGATGAACCGACTGGCCGAGGAGGCCTTCGCTCCGACCGGACTGGCGCCGTCGTATGCCTTTCTTCTGATGGCGGCCAATCACCGTCCCGGCATCACCCCGACGGAACTGAGCGCCGAGCTTCTCCTGACCCCCTCGACGATCACCCGTCTGGTGGAAAAAATGGAGGCAAAAGGATTTGTTGAGCGACGGACACAAGGACGGCAGACCGAGGTGCATCCGACGGAAAAGAGCCGGAACCTGGATCAGGGACTTCGGGATGCCTGGAAGAACCTTTACCGCGAGTACACCGCACTTCTCGGAGAAGAGGAGTCGTTTGCCCTGACACAATCGCTGAATCGTGCAGTTCGAGTGTTGGCAGAGTAGAGTCGGGGGTTGAATGGTTGGTGGTTTGATAGTTCAATAGTTGAAGAGTCGAGAGTCATGGTAGCCGTCGGCTTCACGCCGACACCGGAAGACCCGGAGAATGGCGAGAAATCCGGTGCGGACTCGAAGCGAAGGAGTTGAATGGTTGGTAGTGGAATAGTTGAAGAGTCGGAAGTTGAGAGTCAGGAGTTGAGAGTCAGGAGTTGAGAGTCAGGAGTTGAGAGTCAG
>CBFGQN010000073.1:0-11210 GCA_965650895.1 uncultured Ignavibacteria bacterium
CTTCTTCTTCCCGTCGTTATTCTTTTTCCCCTCCACAACGGCAATCTCCTCTCCGGCCGGCTTCTGCAACGTCCCCCCACGCCGCCAGACCCAGAGCGAGTGGAGAATCAGGGCAAGTCCTCCGGTCGCCAACTGGATCATGGCGATCATCGTATAGCGGGAATGAAGCTCGCCGAACCGTTCGTGTGCTGCTTTTTTCGACTCCAGAATGTGGTCGAAGTCGGCGATTTCAAACCGCAGGCTGCTGATTTCCGGCAGCAGGATCACGCCCGAGTAGACGGCGCCGGCCAAGGCAAACAATGCGGCAACGGCCGCTATCCGACTTGTTCCCCGGGGATTCGTCAGGGCCAGCGTGGCCAGCGAGAGGAAGGCAAGCACGGCCACGATCCCCTGCATGACCGCCAACCGATGGATGATCGCGCCGTTGACCCCCCCGGCCAGCGTCCGGCTGGGGAGCAATCCCTCGCGAAAGATGACGCCGGCAACGCCGGAACCGAAGAAGAGAAGGCTTCCGACAAGGATTCCCAGAGCTACGACGGCGACGATATGGAGCAGTCCTCTGAACATGATTCGGTCGGCACGCAGACCCGCATCGGTCACAGACGTGCGATAATCGCCTCCATCATCTCATCGGTGTGAACTCCCCCGTCAGGATTGAGGTCCGGAGTCACCTGACTTCCCTCCAGCAGAACCTGGGCCAATGCCCCCTCGATCCGGTCGGCATGATCGCCCAGCCCCATGTGGCGCAACATCAGAACGCCGGCCAGAAGAAGGGCCGCGGGGTTGGCGATGTTTTTTCCGGCGATGTCGGGGGCCGAACCGTGGACAGCCTCGAAGATCGCCGCCTCATCGCCGATGTTCGCCCCGGGAGCCAGACCGAGTCCGCCGATCAGACCGCAGGCCAGATCGGAGAGGATATCGCCGAAGAGGTTCGTGGTGACGATCATATCGAATCGCTCCGGGTGCATCACAAGCTGCATCGCCGCATTGTCGACGATCAGATCGTCGCACTCGATCTCCGGGTACTCACCGGCAATCTCCTTCCCCACCTCCAGAAACATCCCCGAGGTAAACTTCAGGATGTTGGCCTTGTGGATGATCGTCACCTTTTTCCGTCCATGCTTCCGCGCGTAGTCGAACGCTCCCCGGATGATCCGCTCCGAACCGTACCGGGTGACGATCGCCACCGACTCGGCGGCCGACTTCCTTGAATCGATGTAATGCTCCACGCCGGAGTACAGCCCTTCGGTATTCTCGCGGAAGATCACCAGATCGACATCGGTGAACCGGCTTTTGACCCCCTGGAACCATTTGATCGGTCTGAGATTGATATACAGATCGAACTCCTTCCGCAGGGCCACGTTGATGCTGCGAAAACCGGCGCCGACCGGCGTGGTGAGAGGTCCTTTCAGGGCCACCCTGTGCGTCCTGATCAACTCGATCGTCTCCGCAGGCAACGGCGTCCCTTTCTGCGTGTAGGTTCCGAGTCCCGCCTCGGCCTCCACCCACTCGATCCCCGCTCCGGAAGCGTCAATGATCCGGCGAACCGCCTCGGCAATATCGGGACCGATTCCGTCCCCCGGTATGAATACGACCTTGTTCATGGATCTTTTTTTCTTTCATTGGAGAGGAACGCCGAATGAGGAGATCTCCTCTGCGGCCTTGCCCGATACGCGATCTCTACCCGCCTGCCGGACTCCACGATTCTGCAATTCGTCCGGTCCGGCTCGGGAGGGGAAACCGGATAACCGACAAAAAAAATCCCGCTTCAAATCGGAAGCGGGACTGTTCGTCAAGACCTGAGCGGGAAACGAGACTCGAACTCGCGACCTTCTGCATGGCAAGCAGATGCTCTACCAACTGAGCTATTCCCGCAGTGTTCCCTTAAGGGACGGCAAAAGTAATGCAGAAAAAAATACCTTGCAAGATTCGGATATTACAAACTTATTCGCAGTTGTATTTTTTACGAGAACCAGAGTCGCTTACGAATTCCGAACCATGATCAATCGATTTTCCCTGAACTTCTTCGGCATCGGTCTCCTCACTCTTTGCCTCTTTATTTCGGCCTCTCCATCGGGATATGGACAGCGGAACGCGAAGTATGCCGGAGAGTTCCTTTCGCTCGGCGTCGGAGCCCGCTCCTCCGGAATCGGAGGTGCCGGCGTCGCCCTCAGCAACGACGTTACCGCCGGATATTTCAATCCGGCAAATCTCAACGGCATTTCCTATCCGCAGATCGCCATCTTCCACGAGTCCCGCTTTGCCGGACTTTTCAACTATGATTACGCGGCCGGAGCGCTGCCGATCGACACGCAGCAGACCGCGGCTCTCAGCATCATCCGATTCGGCTACGGCGAGATCAAGGATACGCGGAACGCTCTGATCGACCGGAACGGCAACGGCGTGATCGACGAGGACGACCGGATCGATCCGAGCCGGATCACCATCGGGAGTGCCGCCGACTGGGCCTTCATCGGCTCCTACTCCAGAGCAATCAACGAGAAGCTCTCGGTCGGGGGAAATGTGAAGCTCCTGCACCGGGCTATTCTCGACACGTCGGCCTGGGGATTCGGCATCGACATCGGAGCCAGCTACAGGCTGCTTGATGATCTGAGACTCGGCGCCACACTCTACGACGCGACAAAGTCCCTTCTGGCCTGGGAGACGGGTCATCAGGAGTTTATCGTCCCCTCCCTCCGACTCGGGGCCGCCTACGACCTGGCAATTGCCGACGCCCACATGTTCCGTCCGACAATTGACGGTATCTATCGCTTCGAAGGACGGAGCGAAACCACCACGCTCGACGCCGGGCTGTTCAGTCTGGACATTGCCGCCGGCCTTGAATATGCATACAAGGAAAAGGTCTTCGCCCGTGCCGGTATGTCGGAGCTGGGCCAGCTTTCGCTGGGGGCCGGGATCAAGCTGCCGAAACTGAACATCGACTACTCCTTTACGCAGGAGAACAGCGATCTGGAAAACATCGGCGCCACACACCGGGTGTCGCTGATGCTGACGCTGGAAGAGGAGAAGTTCAGACGGAGGTAGAGTGAGGAGGGTTCCGGCAAGCTCTGAGGTGTCGTTGTGGGAGTGGAGGGTTCAATTGTTGAATAGTTAAGCGGGTCAAGAGTCGGGAAGGGGGAGATCGTTCTGTTACTGTCGGAAGTGGTGGGGTTGTTTTATGGTTGAATGGTTAAGCAGGTCGGGAGTTGGGGGGGAAGATTGTCGAATGCCGGTTCCGACAGTGTCGACAGGATGGAAGCGGGAGAACAGGAGAGCTTCGAGGCGGCCTGCCGTTATCATGAATCATCCGCCGAGAGGGAGCAAACAGTCAGAGCGGTTCCGTCCTGAACACCCCGGATCATCCCGCTGTGGCGGATGCTTGAGTAGTGCCTTCGTCCTGCAATGCCACTTACCCTGATCGCCGGGTTCTTCCCAGCGACGAACCGCAATCCACCCGTTTTACCCCCTTTCCTCCGAACAAAAAATCCATTCTCCCTGCTACAAAACGAGTCAAGTTTCTTACTTTGTCAGACTCTATGACCAAAAATTATCCACGATTACCGAGGGTTCAATGATGACCAATGCTACGCCCTTGAAAATGCTTCAACTGACGGCAATTGCCACCATCGTTGCAATTGTCACCCTCCTGCCGAACGGGCTCTCCGCCCAGGATCGATGGAAACTTCTCGATATGAATTTTGAGAGCGGCTTCCAGACCGATCTGGAGTGGCCCCGACCGGGAGCGCAGATGTTCTGGCGCGATTCCCTGATCGGGTACTACCACACCTATACGGAGAACGACATCCAGGGGGGGCTTCACGCCTATTTCACGACAGACGGCGGCAAGACGTGGCAACTTCAGGATCCCCCCGATCCGATCCCTCATTACTTTGTCAGTCCTACATTTGCCTGGAATCCGGACGGGTTCTACACGAGTGACGGAGGAGCGAGCTGGCGGAAGCTGACGGCTACCTATACCGATACGAATTACTTCCCCGATCCCGAACTTCGCTACACCATCACAAAAGCGATGGCCTTCTCACCGAACACCATCGTGGTCCTCTACCAGCTTCACGATGCCGACGGACCGGGACTGGACTCGATCCCCTTCGGTCCGTACCGGCTGGCCTTCACCCGTAATGGCGGGACCTCCTGGACATTCGTCGATTCGCTGAAATATCTCGGCAAGATTTACCAGGAACTCGACACCAAGACCCGCTTCGGAATTCTCCCCTCACCGCCGGGACTTACCGGCAGTCCCTCACCGACCATCGGATGGTGGCAGCTTTTCAACATGCCGAGCGATTCGATTGCCGTTGTCGGGACGAAGGCATACGGTACTCTGGATGGAAATATCGGAACACACTATTATGTAGGATATCTGAACCTGAACACGTTTGCTGCACAGTGGTTCAAGCTTGGCTTTACCGAGCCCCTCTTCCCCCCTCCCGGCGGTCCTCTCGACTTTCAGTTTATCGACGACACGACCTTCTACATCGTTCAGTCCGAATTTGTCGACGTCATCAACAACCCGGACGATCTGAGGTGGACGATCTGGAGATCGGAGGATGGAGGAAGGGTCTGGGATTCGATCCCCTCTCCCCCCTGGGTCGACTACCGTTCGCTCCGGTTTGTCGGAACGCACCACGGTGTCGCAGGCAACGCATTCACGAACGACGGAGGAAGGAGCTGGACCGAGTGGGGCCATCCGTTCGGAACGAATCCTCTCTTCTACGCCGTCGACTCGACATCATACAAGCTTGCCAACCGGTTCTCCCTGTTTGCCCGCTCAGGAGACGGGGGAAGAACGTGGACGCATAACGAAGCCGGAGGAATTCCCCACACGGTATCGGCATTTCAGGGGAACGTCCTTGTCGGTCGGGACTATCAGAGTCTTCTCATCAGTCCGGACTCGGGCGAGACCTGGCGGGACGTCGGAGTTGAAGGGAAACTTCCGTCGCGGCTGAGCCAGGTGATCGCCCTTGCACGACCGGATCCCGGATTCGATCCGAACCGGATCATCGGCGTCGGCACGTTCGTCGATTACGACGCGACCTTCCGCGTGGCCGTTATCGAAAGCACTGACGGCGGCGAAGTCTGGAGCACCGGTCAGGAACTGCCGGAGCTGATCGGATCGACCGGCAAAGTCAAACTGCTGTTTGCCGGAGATCCGGAATCGGAACTCGGACCGGTTACCGGCTTCCTCTACGGATCGAAAGGCCTGATGGTCAGCGAAAACGGAGGGGTCACCTGGACCATGCGAACCGATGCCTACAGCTTCGAGCATCTGGCAATGGCGACGCCCGAACTGGGGGCGGCAATCACCTCGGACGGTATCTACACCACCACCGACGGAGGAAGGACCTGGACGAAACGGGACGAGCGGACGCCGGAGCAGAACACATCGCTCGGCATCACTCCTCTGACGGCCGGCAATTTTGCCGCAATGTTCTCCACCAGACAGGGAGGGCACAGGAACTGGTCGTATGAACAGAGCGAATCGGCCGGAACCACATGGGTGTCGTTCGACGGAACCGGAGCCGAACGTCCGATGGACATCGGCGCCTACTGGGGGGATTCGGCAAACGTTCACGTGGTCGGACGCGCAGGCGTTATCCAGCATTCGGATGATGCCGGGCACACCTTCTCGCTTGAAAACGATTCGGTCTCCACATTTGTCGGCCTTGTCGGATACGTCGAGGCCGGACAGGATCTCGACTATCTCTACGTGATAGCTCCGGGGAACGAAGCCGGGCGCTTCTTACTCCACCGCAGACCTCCGATGAGCGTTCCATTCGAGACCGACCCGGCAATACAATCGGCCTGGCTGACGACGAATCCGGTACGCGGAGGAGAGGGCGTGCTCGGTCTGGAACTGATCGAACCGACCGGAGTGAACATCCGGCTCTACGATATGATCGGCAGACCGGTCTACGAGGAACGGCGCGAATTGTACGGCAAGGGCCAGTACCGCATCCAGCTTAACCTGAATGATCTGGCAAGCGGACGCTACACGATCGAGATCGCAACGGAGAAAGGAGCGACGAGACTCCCGCTTGTGGTTCTCAAGTAGTCGTTGCGGAATACATCCGCACAGCAAAGGCCGGAAATACTCGATGTGTTTCCGGCCTTTTGATTTCGTGAGGCATCTTTTCAAACACCCGGCACTTCACCTTCCCATGAATCTCACCTGTTGCCCGATCCTTCGTCACCTCACCCCGAACCACTCCAGCCGACTCGTCCGGGCCGTCTGGATCAGCGCGCACCACTCTCCTCCACTCCCGAAAGAGATGTCCTGAATCCGCTCCCACGGTTTCTGCGAACGGATCAGCCCCTCGGCAACCAGTTCGTGCGAAGCGATGTCGTATTCCTGTACGATGAAGGTAAAGCTCGATTCTCCGATGTTCAGATCGGGTTCCCGTATCCGCCAGACCACACCGAGACGGTTTCCACTCCGCTCCAGCTTCTGGATGTAGGCTCCGGCCGAATCCAGAATGCAGTCGCGGTCGGCATCGGTCAGCAGATGCCCCGGTCTTCCATCATAGCCGACAACTTCCGGATTGAAATACGACTTCAGCGGAATCTTCGCTCCGTCGGTCAACTGAATTTCCGAAGAGAACTGCTGCGCACACCCGTAGAGACCACTGTCGAGCACGACGACGTGACGGCCCGAGATGCCGTAGCCGAGACCGTACTTCCAGTGGACAGGATCGAGCGCGCCGATCTCCGAGACGATCTCTCCGGTCCGCAGGTCAACTCCCCAGAAGAGAGGGGCATGGTCGTAGAACTCTCTACGTCTCGGATCGCGCGGCGGGGTGACGGTCGCCGGATCGGCGGCAACCGCCGGATACCCCTTCTTGCACTCGACAAAGGCAAGCCCGCGCTCCGGATCGTATGCCGCCTGGTAAGGAATATCGCCGATCAGCGTCTCGATACTCATCGGAGGATATACAATCGGGACAAGCCGGACGATGTCGATTCTCCCGGCAACCGGGTCGATGCGGTACGTCGCCAGCACGTGCCGGCTGCCGACGGAGAGAATCGTATCCCCCTCCTCGATCCTCATGTCGACCATCGGAAGGGCGTGAAAGACGGCGATGGAATCGGGAGCCGTGAAGCCCCCTCCGATCGTCAGGACCGAAGCGCCCGTCTGCTGCAGGACGTTGCGCCAGAGAGGAAAGTCGATGGAAGAAGAGAAGGAGTGGAGGACCGAGTCGGAGGGACGCAGTTCCCCCAGAAGGTCTCCGCTTTGCATATCGAACACATATCGAACAAGAAGATCCCGGTTAACGGCCGAAGCATAGCGTTTGTCGGGACCAAGCGCAAGCCATTGCAGACTTCCGAGCATCGTCGTCGAATCATCCTTCAATGGTGCGGACTCCAGCCGAACAGCCGACCGGACCTCCCGCTCGAGAACTGCGGGGTCGTGAATCCGAACCAGACAGGATGGCCCTGCGGAGGGATCCTTGAGGATGTCTCCTCGTCCCCCCCCCTTGTTCACCCGAAGGATATCACCGACAACGGCGGAGTCGTTATTTCCCACAAACGTCGACTTGGCATAGAGGAGTTCTCCTTCCCTGCTCCAGACGGTTACCCACGGAGCCGATTCCGACAGGCCGAGCGTGTGGAACACGTCACCGGCAGTATCGATGATCAGGGGAAAGGGGAAGCGGAACTCCTGCGCGTAGCGGATAGCCCCGTAGTATCTGTTCATCCGGGCGATTCCGAGAACGTTCCCCTCCCACCCGCTCTCCCTGACCCGCCTGGCGATCTGCCCCACCAGCAACTCCCCCCGCACGAACGTTCGCGGATAGATCAGGAAAATCAGGGAAAGCTCCGTCTCCTTCCTGTCGGCCAGGAGCGTCCGGATCTCATCGGACACACCGGCAAAGGGGAAGGAGCTGACCACATCGGGAGGTTCCGGCTGTGCCGAACCTGTGTTGCCGATCAGGACAAAAAAGAGAGGAAGAAGGACGAAGAGTCCGGTCAGCGTAGTCATTGCACCACCTTTGTATGGGAGTTGGGAGTTATATCGATATCATCCGCAGCCGGGCTATCCTTTCGGTAACCTCCGGCACGTCCGGAATAGATAACGGGGAGTATCGAGCCTTCGATACTCCCCGTTTCGTACCGGACTCCTTACGGTTTGAACTCGAGGAGTGCCTCGGCAATATTCACCTGTGCAATGAAGTGCACCTGGAAATCACCGATCGGAAGCTGCATCGCGTCGTACATTCTCAGGTGGTCCTGATAGTAGGGATCCGAAGGATAGACGTTCGTCGTAATCGTCGCGCAGACAAGAGTCGACGGACCTTTACACTTGACGCCGGTCGGACCGGACTCCGACCCCCATGCCCCCTTCAGTTCAATCGTAGCCGCTTCGGAAGCGGCCGTAGCCATGAGGAAGAGGGCCGCAACGGCCAATGCAAGAGACTTGATGCGTTTCATAAGTATTCACCTTGATAATTAAGTATGAGGATTACTACCAGCCATCTGTCGCTGAAGCGCATGAACCGACTGTCTACGGGCCGTTATCTTCGCAAGTCGGATTAGAAGCAACAGACCGTTTTCACACGCATGAACAACAGATAAACAGCACATATTATCTACTACCGTTTTTTCATTCGGGATTTCTCTTCAATCCGGATGCGCTACAGCATATTCATTATTATCTGACCACGATCAATCTTCTCGCGATCACTCCCCCCTCTGCGTCGATCACCAGCAGATAATGGCCGGAGTGGAATCGGGCAATGTCGACGAATCCGGAGCCGGCTTCCGGGACCGATTCCAGCAACCTGCCCGAGAGCGTAAAGAGGGACACATCGGCATCTGGGTAGTCGCCGGACGAACCGAGCAGTCCCCGTATATCGACCGCATCTCCGGTCGTCAGCAGAGGTACTTCCCCTTCCTCCCACAACCGATCATCGGGCCGGAGAACCGGCACCGCCGAAAGGGAGCGACGTACAAGAATCGAACGGTTATCCTGTCCCCCTGCAACAATCATCAGATTCCCATCGCTCGCCGCTCCGGCAAACGCTCGCGGTGCGGGAAGTTCTTCCACCTCGATCCACTCCTCCCGTTCCTCATTGAAAGCGTAGGAAAGAGTCGTCATCCCGGTCGGAGCATAGCCTCCGACAACGGTCACGCGGCCGTCAACCACTCCGATCGCCACGCCGGCGACCGGCAAAGGATAATCGGGAAGCCGTTCCCAGAGAATGGAATCGGGGGAGAGGATCTCCCCCCGAAGAGCATAGCGACTGGTGAAGGCATCGGCTTCATCCCCGGTCTTCCCTCCCACAAGATAGATTGCCCCTTCATGCTGAACCGCCGAGGTATAGGAGAGAGGAACGGGCAGATCGGTTGCCCGATGCCAGGAGTTCTCCCCGACATCGTAGCGATAGACGTGCGGCGTCGCAATGCTGAGACTTCCGGCGGAACGTTCTCCTCCGAGGATGTAGATGTTGCCGTCATAGACCGCACCCGCATGAAGCTCAACGGCTTCGGGCAGAGAGGCGATCTTCCTGTAGGTCCGGTCGGTCAGATCAAGCACCTATTCTCCCGGCACGCTTCCGACCACGCTGAGACGGCTTGATCCGCCGATCAGGAATAACCGATCGCCGAGCACGGCAGCATAGCCTCCGGCACGAACCGATGGAAGATCGGGAAGGGGAAACAGGTGACCGCTCCAGTCGATTCCGTAAGCCGTCGCCAGATCGGAACTGATGGGAATCGAGAACCCGCCGAGGATATAGGCCGTGTCTCCTCTGATCGCCGCCATCGGTGTGATGCGGGCCTGATCGAGATCGCCAAGAGAACTCCACTGTGAACTGGCCGGAACTCGTGCCACCGCAAGAACGACGACAAGGACCACACACCGGGCCACTGCCCGGATGATCGCAGGATATGGAAAGAAGAACTGCATGTGCCATCAGAAGAATATGGTGTCAGGACGTTCCCGCTCTCTGCAGGAACCGGAATACCTATAGTCACGGGATCAGCAACCGTCCCATTCCGGATCGACGCCGGAAATCCCCCCGGACCCCTCCCACTCCTCACCACAGGTCGACTCGCATTCTACAGGCAACCCCACTTCGCAGTCATCCCCCCCGGCACCGACCAGTGTGAGGACAGGGGAGCCGTTGACGAGCTCCACGATGTAATCGCGCCAGCAGCACCCGGAACCGCACGCCGAGAACTCGGTCCCCAGTCCGCTTCCGGTCCGCTTGACGCACGAAGCCTGCGTCACCCGCAGCGGTTCCGGACTGCCGTAGACATAATAGCCCCGCGCCGCAGCCTCAAGAGCGGTCATCTGAGCAAACAGACTGAAGAGTTCGGCATTGCTGGAGATGTCGATCGTCCCTCCCCCCGTCGTGAAGGTGAAGGAGGCCGGATCGACGACAAAGACTGACTGCCCGGTCGCAGAACGTCCGGTAATCACCGTCCACTCGCTTCCCACATCCGTCCCGAGCGTTGAGGTGCCGCCGGGCGGAATCTCCACATCGAATGAATCGACGTTGACAAGGGTACTGTCGACGCAGGGAAGCGGTTGAGAGGTTGCAACAAGCGGAAGCAGAAGGATACTCCAGCCGAGTATGAGCAGCCGCAGGGAGGTTTTGCCACACATGAATATGCCTTACATCAGAATGAAGTCGAAAACCCCGGATCGCCACAGCCATGTCGCACATTCCGGGACGGCTGAACTAACGCCGTAATGACCATGGCAAATTATATCCTCTCCCCGTTCGGATGCAATACGCTGCCGGTAGGGTTCTTGCCTCTGTCTGTCCGTTTAGAACGGTTGTATGTCCGGATTGGAAAACGAATCGACCCTGGTGCCGACCGCTCGCTCCATTCTTCAGTCGGTATCGTTGCCGGAATTCGGGTTTTTCCGATAGACCGTCCGCTCTTCCAGCGTCTCGAAGAACGGGGTGAAGTGACGCTTGACCAGATGCCCCAGATTCTTGACTCCACACTTCTGAAAGATCCTGCGCACCTGTCCCTTGACGGTGCTCGGCGCTTTGTGCAGACGGGAAGCGGCCTCGATATAGGAGCGCCCGAGAAGAAGCTGTACCAGCACCTGCTGCTCGGTCACCGTCAGCCCGGCATCCCGAACAAGCATCGCATATTTCTTGCGGAAGGCCGATTCGATCGGCGCAACGGCAGCATTGCGGGCGATAAAATCGGTCAGGAGAAAGGAGAAGAACGGA
>CBFGQN010000074.1:0-11101 GCA_965650895.1 uncultured Ignavibacteria bacterium
ATTGTTGAAATATGCTCAGACCATGCTCCTTCTCCCAATCCCTCTCACACTCCCGCACTCACTTATCTCTCACACACGCTCTCTCTCATCATCTCCAAAGCCAAAGTTACGAAGGTTTCCCCGAAGAGATCGTAGACCTCTGTATACCGGTTCCCGCATCGTAACTGACGGGAAGTATTCCACGTTCCGGCTTCACTCCGAAACCCTGATCTCCACACGCCGGTTTGCCGCCCGTCCTCTTGCATTCCCGTTGTTTCCGGTCGGCTCCTCCTCTCCGAAGCTTCCGGTAGCCATCCGGGAAGCTGCGATGCCGGCCTCCATCAGAAAACGCTTCACGTTCTCGGCTCGTTCCAGGCCAAGCCGTTGATTCTCTTCGGCGGTTCCTACGCTGTCGGTATACCCGACAATCTCTATCGTTTCCCGGGTCCCCTGAAGTCTTTCGGCAAATCGGCGCAGTGTACGTCGGTCTGCGTTGGAGATAGCGGCTGAACCGGTAGCGAACCGGATCACCGGGTTTGTCGGTGTCTCGACAACTCCTCCTCCTTTCTTCTGAAGTTCGATCGTGATCGGAGGGATTTCTCCCGGCAGATCGAGAACGCGTCCCTCGAATGTGGTCCCTCCGGCCTCATACCCCGGGGCTTCGGCCTTTATCGTAAGGATATAGCCGGGGACCAGCGCCACGTCGAACGATCCGTCCGGCTTGCTCTTTGTCCGGGCCACAACGCGGGTCTCCCGTTGCGGTGAGATCCGGATCGTACTTTCGATCCCTTTGCCGGTCTTCCGATCGATCACCTTCCCTCTCAACACAAATGTGTGGGACAACTTCAGGGTATCGGGAAGGGTGAAGAAGTAGAGGTCGGTTCTTCCCCCCTCCGTACGGTCGGTGATCACATGACTGACGTAGAGACCCTTTCCGTCCGGAGTGACCGACACGCTTGTCTCGAACATCGGCGAACTGACATAACCTCTGAGGGGTTCCGGATGGGTCCAGTTGCGCCATCCGTCGCCGGAGCGCAGGGAAACGTAGATGTCGGCCAGATTCGACCCTATTCTGTCGGAGATCATGAAGAGCGTCCGGTTATCGGGGGCGAGGAAGGGAGAGCCGTCGATAAAAGGACCGTTCAGGGCCCCCATCTGTTCCGGTTTGCTCCAGCGCATCATGTCATTGCTCAGAGCCTCGGAGTAGAAAATGTCGAGATCGACCGGATTGTTGATCGGAGAGTAGGAGATGAACAGATGTTTTCCGTCGCCGGTCATAAACGCGTAGTAGTAGTCGCCGAGAGATTCCAGTCCCTCTACATCGATCTTCTGCGGTTCGGTCCAGCCGCCGTTCTTCCACCGCGTGATCGCCAGCCCCACTTCCTTGCCGTTGACTTCCCTGCCATGGTAGACCAAAGCCGCCTTGCCGTCGGAGGAAAAGGAGAAGAGGACATCGGAGCCGGGAGAGTTCAGCGGAGCTCCTGCGTTGAGTGGCGGCCCCCACGATCCGTCGGCCTGACGTTCGCTGTAGTAGATATCCTCCAGATCATCCTTCCCGCCGGTATTCTCCGGCGCTTCCTTCCGGCTGAAGTAGAGGCGTTGTCCATCCGGACTGGCCACCGGAACGATCTCCGCCCACTCCGAATTGATGACCGGTCCCAGATTCCTGGGAAGGCCGATACCATATTCGTCATACTCGTTGGGCTGTCCGGCGGCGTCCCGGACAGAGATCGTGAGCAGAAAAAGGAGAAAGGAGAAGAGGAGAAGGTTTCTGTTGATACGACGCTGATTTTTCATTCTGAAATGATTAAGACGAACGTTTTTCCTCATGCCGGGAGCGGATATCGGCAAAGAGAACGATTCGGAAACATGAATTTAGCAAAGGGGGGAACCGGACGATCAGCAGAAAACAACTTGTCACGGGGTCGAATTGTTTCCGTAGTTTCAGATTGAGAAGCGGATGATGCGGAAAGAAATCTTCAGCGAGTCATGATTCAACGACTGCGATCGGTATTCGGAACAAATGACGGGATCGTCTTCACAGCGATTCTCATCGTTGCCCTTGCCGTCGGGCGGATGCCGGAATTCAAGGGCTTCAGCGTGGAATATCCCACCGCTCTCTACAACATCTTCGCCACCATCGTCCAGTCGCTCTCTCCGATCCTCGCAATTTCGCTCGGAATCCTGATCTACCGGCGGGAGAAGGGAAGGGAAGATGAGGGACTGATCAAGGGAATCGTGATCGTTGCCGGAACATTTGTCCTTGCCCTTGTAGTCATGATTTTTGCCCACGACCTCCACCTGATATCGGGTGTCGGACAGGGGGTGGCCGTCGGTCTGGTGTTGTGGGCGGTCTGGGGTGTGTCGACGGTGGTGCTGGAGGTCATCCGGGAACGGTAGGACATGGCGCACCATGTCCCCGCCATTCCCAACATCCGTTGCAGGACAATATGCCGGTTACCCTTCTTGCGGCTTCATCATCGGGAAGAAGATCACATCCCGGATCGATTCCTGTCCGGTCAGCAGAATGGCCAGCCGGTCGATGCCGATGCCGACTCCGGCGGTCGGGGGCATACCGACTTCCAGGGCGTGGAGGAAATCCTCATCGATCAGCATCGCCTCGTCGTCTCCGGCCGCCCGTAGCTTTGCCTGCTCCTCCAGTCGCCCCCGCTGGTCGCGGGGATCGTTCAGTTCGCTGAAGCAGGGTCCGATCTCCTTCCCGTCGATAATCAGTTCCCACGCCTCCACAAGCTCCGGATTGCTCCGATGGCGCTTCGCAAGCGGCACCATCTCGACCGGGAAATCCATCACGAAGACCGGTTGGATCAGATTCGGCTGGACCCGTTCGGAGAAGATTTCGTCGATGATTTTCCCTTTCCCCATCGTCGGATCTGTCTAGATTCCCAGACCCTTGGCAATCTCCCGCAGTTCCCCTTCATCCTTCCCGTCGATGTTGACGCCGGCATGTTCCTCGATCAGTTCCAGCATCGTCGCCCGGCGGAAGGGGGGCGTCAGGTCGATCACCGTTCCGTTTGCCGTCGTGGTCTGCAACGACGCATTGACCGCCTGGGCCGCCGATGAGATCATCTCCTCGATCATCGTCGCCATCCAGTTATAATCCTGCCAGGCCACATAGAGCTCCAGCATGGTGAACTCCGGATTGTGCGTTCTGTCGAGCCCCTCGTTCCGGAAATTCTTCCCCAGCTCGTACACTCCTTCGAATCCGCCGACCATCAGACGCTTCAGGTTCAGCTCCAGCGAGATGCGGAGATAGAGGGGAATGTCCAGAGCGTTCATGTGCGTCCCGAAGGGGCGGGCGGCGGCCCCTCCGTACATCGAGTGGAGAACCGGCGTCTCCACCTCCAGGTATCCCCGTTCATCCAGAAAACGGCGGATATGAGAGATCATCCGGGCACGCTTGCGGAAGACTTCCCGCACTTCGGTGTTGACCGCCAGATCGATATATCGCTGACGGTAGCGTAACTCCTTGTCGGCAAAACGGTCGTGTACAATGCGGTTTCCCTCTTCGTCGGTCTCCTCTTTCGGGACCGGCAGGGGAACGAGAGCCTTGGCCAGAAGGGTAAGGGAGTCGCCGTGAACGCTCACTTCGCCGGTGCGCGTGCGGAACATATAGCCGGTGACGCCGATGATATCGCCGATGTCGAGCAGCTTCAGGTGGTCGTAGTTTTCCAGATCATCCTTCTTCAGATAGAGCTGTACACGCCCCATACCGTCGACGATGTGGCAGAAGCTTGCCTTCCCCATTTTGCGCAGGGCGACGATACGGCCGGCAACGGCCACCCGGATCTGACCTTCTTCACCGGTCTCTTCCAGCGTCGCATAGGCGGCAATGGCCGAGGTGGTATCGTGCGTTTTGGGGAAAGAGTAGGGATAGGCTTCCACACCCTGGGCCTCAAGGTGTTCCAGTTCTTCGTGGCGGCGTGCGATCTGATCGTTGTCGAAGCGTTGCATTGGCGTTGGTTCGGTTCCGTTGGTTCGTGCAGAAAGTTCGCAAATCTACGTAATCCCTAAAATCGACGCCGACTATTTCTCCAGAGGCCGTTATCTTATTACAACCATGAACGAATGGTCTTCTGCAAACTCTATAAACAAGTGAGGAAACCAATGAAATCTGTGAGCACCCTTTACACGCCGATCCGTATGTTTCGCTCGGGGGCCGGAGTGCTTGTTGTGTTGCTGCTTCTGGCGGCAACCTCGCTGTCGGCACAGAACTTTGATTTCCGGGCTGTTCATCTGGTCAACGGTCTGGAAGGAATCGATGTCCACTTCTTCGAGCTGGAACAGGCCTCCATCGTCAACGTCAATTTCGGCGTCGGCGCCAAAGTCGCCACCGGACTCCCCTCGGTCTCCGGTGCACTCAACGTGAAGTATACCGCTACCGGCGCCGGCATCAGTTCGGCTTTTGCCACCGGCAGTGCCACAGTTCAGAGCGGTTATGAATATACCGGAGTCGCCTACGGCCCCTCTTCTTCGGCAAAACTCAAGATCCTTGAACGGAACAAGACACAGGGTCCGGCAGCCGGGAAGACACTGCTGCGGGTTCTTCATGCGGCTTCGATCAGCACTCCCATTGATGTCCATCTCGGCCAGGTCGGTTCCGTGCCGGTGCTCAGCGCCGTTGCTCCCGATCAGGTGACTCCGTTCCTCAACGTCAACGGCGAGGCCACAACGCTGATCATTACCGAAGCGGGAAAGCAGAATCCGCTGGCGCGTCTTACGGCTCCCCTGGGTGCCGGGACGTCCATCGTCACGCTGATCGTCACCGGCAGCAATGCGGGTAATCTGTCGGTCTATGCCATGTTCGATCAGGATCCGGAGCGTCAGCAGTTGATTCTTCTCGAAGAATCGAGCTATACGAACGTGCGCGTCGTCCACCTGCGTCCCAACGCCGACGGAAGCGGGGGGGGAGACAAGGTGGACATCTACCTGAACCGGGCCGGACAGAGCGACACGAAGGTCTCCGATACGCTGAAGTATCGTCGGGCCTCGCGGGAGTTCGGTCCTCTCTTCACCGACAGTTTCCAGGTCAAGTTCGTCCCTTCAGGCGAATCCCCTCTCAGCAGTCTCCTGACGGTCAACCGACGTTTTGCCAACGATACGTCCTATGTCGTGGTCTTTACGCAGTTCCAGGATAAACGGACGATCCCGATTGTCCTGACCCGATCTCCGGTCGAGCCGCTGCCGCCGGGCTTCGGCAGGACACTTGTCCGCTTCGTCAATGCCACCGATTTCTACGGAGAGTTGACCGCAGTCGTCACCGCCGGGATCGACACCTTCCGTTTCGAGAGCGTTCCGTTCCGCAAGGGGACGGAGTTCAGGGAGTTGCCGTCAGGCGTTCCTCTGTCGATTGAAGTCTATCGTGCCGGTATGAGTACGCCCTTCTACAGCGGCACCTCCAGCACGATCCAGGTGCCGGCCGGTGCCTACCTGACGATTTTTGCTCTCGGCGATGACGGGAAGTTCTCGGTCGATATGCTGAACGAATCCCAGTCCGGTCTGCAACCGCTGGCCACGTTTGATGCGGGGGGACCGGGGAGCGTGCGGCAGGGAAATCGGGAGGAGATGATTCCGCTGACCTCGGCTCCGAACCCGACGGGGAGCAACACGTATCTGCGCTTCTCGCTTGAGCGAACCCGGCAGGTAACCGTTGCGCTCTACAACACGATGGGACAGGAAGTGCTGACACTTCCGGCAAAACGGTATGAATCGGGTGAGGTCTCCATTCCGCTGGAACTGGAGTCGCTGCCGGCGGGACATTACGTCTGCCTTCTTCTCGGTGACGGAGAGAGGCTTGGGGCGGCCCCTCTGCTGCTGGTTCGCTGAGCCGGCGGAATCCGGAAGAAAGGCACAAAAAAACGGGGGACGTTCGAAAACGTCCCCCGTTCTGTTATGGTTCCGGTCACCGGAAGGGAGAGTGCCCGATCAGATCTCGTCGTCGTCGAAATCGTCATCGTCAAGGTCATCGAGATCGTCGTCGAAATCAAAGTCCTCATCGTCGAATTCGATCTCCTCGATCTCGTCGTCGTCAATCTCTTCGATCTCCTCGAAGTCGTCCTCGAAATCCTCATCATCGTCGGCGTCGTCATCATCATAATCGTCGTTGTCCTCGAGATCATCGTCATCGTCGATCGGCTTGACGATTTCATCGGCCCCCATCGCCAGGTTTATCACGCCGGCCTCTTCTTCAAGAGATGCAAGGGCCTCGGTCACCTTGTCGGCAGCCTCCTGAAGGGTCATCGCCACGGAGAAGTCCAGATCGGAGTTCTCCAGGATCTCCCGGGCTTCCTCTGCGTTTGTTCCCTGCAGGCGGACGATCACCGGCACGGTCACTTCCACCGTCTCCATCGCCTGGATGATGCCGTTGGCCACCCGGTCGCAACGGACGATGCCGCCGAAGATGTTGATCAGAACCGCCTTGACGGCCGGATCCTTCATCATCACCTCGAACGCTGCGGCCACCCGTTCCACGCTTGCGCCGCCGCCGACATCCAGGAAGTTCGCCGGTTCGCCGCCGGCCAGCTTGATGATGTCCATCGTTGCCATCGCCAGTCCGGCACCGTTGACCATACAGCCGACGTTCCCGTCCAGCTTGATGTAGTTCAGATCGTGCTTCCCCGCTTCCACTTCCAGCGGATCCTCTTCCGACTCGTCACGCATCTCTTCAATATCCTTGTGGCGGTACAGAGCGTTGTCGTCGATCGAGACCTTCGAATCGACGGCGATGATCTCTCCGGCCGGAGTCATCACCATCGGATTGACCTCGACCAGCGAAGCGTCCAGCTCCAGGTAGGCGTTGTAGAGAGCGTCGATGAATTTCAGGAAGCTCTTGAACGCGGCCCCTTCCAGTCCCAGACCGAACGCGAGGCGACGCGCCTGGAACGCCTGCAGACCGACATCGGGATCGACCGATTCCCTGATGATCTTCTCCGGCGTCTCCTCGGCTACCTTCTCGATTTCAACTCCCCCCTCGGTCGAAACCATGATGATGTTGCGGCTCGTCGCCCTGTCCAGAAGAATCGAGCAATAGAACTCCTTCTCGATGTCCACTCCGTCGGCGATCAGGATCCGGTTGATGATCTTTCCTTCCGGACCGGTCTGAACCGTCACCAGTTTGTTTCCGATCATGCGTCGTGCGATCTCCCAGACCTCGTGCAGCGGATTCTCCTCTCCCTCGATCGGAAGCACCTTGACGCCCCGCAGCTCCTTCTCCTTGTAGGTGATCGGCTCGTCGGTCTGCGGATCGTGGATCACCCCTTTGCCCCGTCCTCCCGCATGGATTTGCGCCTTGATGATCAGAAGGTTCGACCCTTCCTCGATTGCGTAATGGGCCGCTTCAACCGCGTCCTCGGCGTTGAAGACCACCCGCCCTTTCTGCACCGGAACTCCAAGACTGCCCAGCAGTTCCTTTGCCTGATGCTCGTGAAGATTCATATCAGTCTTTTCAGTCTATAGTGATTGTGTGTTGACGATCAACCCGGGTTTCCTTTCTCCGCCGTGCGGGACCGGGGGGAGCCTGACGACGAGAGCCTAAAATAGCAAATCTTTTTTCCGGGAACACAGTGGAGCAAAAGACGTTACAGGGACGAATCGGGGAGACCGGGAATTCCGGAAAACGGATCTTCGGGGAAGATATATCTCTTCTCTCTTCCGATAAATCAACTCTCGGTAATCCGCTTCCGCACCCAGGCCGCGGCAATCCGAAGCTCGGGATAGCCGATCCCCCCGCCGGTCAGTGCCCGGAGTTCGCGGAGGGTGGCTCCGGGACGGTCGTTCAGTACCTCGGCAACGTTTTTCACTATCCCGTTCGGCACGAATCGCTCGATCTCCTCCATCACTTCCAGTTTGATCAGCTCCTCGATATGCCCGCTGATCGTCGAGGGTTGCCGGGCCGTCTGCCGGGCGATCTCGTCGAGATCGTATCCCTGATTGATCAGCTCGTAGGTGTGGCGCAGACGGATCGGAAGGGCAAAGGCTTCCTCGCTCCCCTCAAGCTCGCTCCGGTACTCTTCCAGCACTTGCAGCAGCGACGTGCCGCAGATGTCGAAGTGTCCCTGGGTGTAGCCCTTCGTTCGCAACAGTTCCGATCGGTCGGAGGGGACGCGGTTGCTGATTCTGACCAGCACAATGTCCGGACAGACCTCGTTCCGGGTGAATCCGTCCCGGTCGGCAATCGCATCCCTCTCGGTCCGAAGACGTTGCAACAGCTCGTAGTGAGCGGTCCGCTCGGTCTCTGGGGGGGGAGGGGCAAAGGGTTCGATGTGGATGTGCGCGATCCGTTCGCGTCCCGGATCGGTCAGCTTGATAACCGGTCGCGTATCGGCCGTGCTCCTGATCGCCCCCTCTCCCAGCAACCTGTCGGCGATCCTGGTCAGAACCGTTCGTTCCTCCCCCTTCAGGATACCGTACCGGGAATGATGATCCAGTCCGAAGGTGGCGATCGTCTTCGTCGAATTCCCCAGCAGAAAATCGATAACGGTCATTTTGCCGAAGCGTTCCCCAAGCGCGGCGACGGCGATCAGGATGTTCTCGCAGATTCTGCTTTCGTGCGGAGTGATGCCGGAGTTCGGTCCTGCGGCATGAACCGGCTTTGCCCCGGCCATCATATCCCGGCGACCGGTCACCGCCTCTTCCCACCGGCTTGCTTTTCCTGCCGCCGTTCCCCGTCCCCGTCCGGCACGACAGTTGTCGCAACGCCCGCACGGCTCCGGCAGCGGTTCGGCGCCGAAATATTCGAGAATGAAATCACGCCGGCAGGTGAGCGTTCGGGCGTAACGTTCGGTGGCGTCCAGTCGGGCAACGGCGCGCGATCTCTCCTTCTCGATCTTCTTCTCGTCGATCCGCAAGTTGCGTGAGGGGAGACGTTCGGCCGGGAACTTGATCCCTCCACGCGAGGTCGGCGGCGTGTAGATCAGCAGACGGGCCATCGTCAGCCCCTTCATTCCCCGCTCGAAGTCTTCGCGCGACAGTTCGGATTTTGCCGCCACATCGTCCGGATTGAACATCATCTCCCGTCCGAGCGCTCCTCCGCCGATCGTTCGCAGAAGTCCCATCACCGTCTTCTTCCTGATCTCGTCACGGGTAAGATTATAGAAGCGTTTGATGTCATCGCTGCCGCCGGTGAACCGGACGACGGCGAGGCGGTCGGAGCGGATCTGTTCGATGATGCCGTTCTTCTCCAGCAGGGAGAATGCCCCGTAAAGAGATGCCGGATGGATGCGGGCGCGGGCGGCGATCCGTTTTTCGTTCGGCACCAGAATGCCTTCGTAGCGACTGCCGATGCCGACCTGGACCGAATCCCAGAGAGCATTGTAAACGCTTTCGAGCGTCTCCCGTTCGGGAAAACCGTTCCGGATAAAAAACTCCTGTAACCCCCGGTCCCGCGCGCTCCAGAGCATGACGCAGCGGCTTGGTCTGCCGTCCCGTCCGGCTCGTCCCCCTTCCTGATAGTAAGCCTCGATCGAACCGGGCATGTCCATATGATAGACCCCCCGCACATCCGCCTTGTCGATTCCCATCCCGAAGGCGTTTGTCGCAACGATGACCCGCGCCTTCCCGGCGATGAATGCCTCCTGTGCGGCCCGTCTGTCCCCGTCCTCCAGTCCGGCGTGATAGATCGTCACCGGCAACCCTTCGGCGTGCAGAGCGGTTCCGGCATCCTCGACGTTCCGTCTGGTGCCGCAATAGACGATGCTGACGCCGTCGCTCTCCATGTCCTCCCGGATCAGGGTCCGCAACTCTTCTCCCTTGTCGCGAGGGGTGCGGACTTCCCACGAGAGATTCGGTCGGTCGAACCCCCGGACGAAACGGCGCAGTCGGCTCAGACCGAGCTGGGCGATCACATCTTCCTGAACAAAGGGGGTGGCCGTCGCCGTCAGGGCGATCACCGGAGGACGTCCGACCCCATCGATCGCCTCGTTGAGTCGCAGATAGCTGGGGCGGAAATCGTGACCCCACTCGGAGATACAGTGGGCCTCGTCGACCGCAAAGAGAGAGACGTCGATCTCCTTCATCATCTCCAGAAACCGGATGCTCTCGAATCGTTCCGGAGCGACGTACAGGAGCTTGTACTTGCCGTAGCGCAGATCGGTCAGCCGTTGCCGGACTTCGGCAAAGTCGATTGTCGAGTTGATCGTCGTGGCGCCGACTCCCCGCCGGTTCAGTGCGTCGACCTGATCTTTCATCAGGGCGATCAATGGTGAGACGACAATTGTGATACCGGGGAGCATCAGTCCGGGAATCTGATAACAGAGAGATTTCCCCCCGCCGGTCGGCATCACTACCAGCGTATCGCTGCCGGAAAGGACCGCGCGGATAATCTCCTCCTGTCCCGGGCGAAATTCGTCGTAACCGAAGTAGCGGCGGAGAAGCTCCTGCGGGGATGCTGTGATACTGGTTTGCGGCATGTTCGTTATCAGATTTCGGGTGATCTGTTCCGGTGATGTTTTCAAAAGATAAGAAACAAGCGGAACGGGAAAAGGGGGGGCGGGAAAGAGTTTGCCAAAGGTCGGAATAGAAGGGAAAATACGGGGTTGAATGTGTAGATTCGGGGGGCTTCCGTCAACGATCATTCTCCTTATCGGCTATCGAATCGATGCAGATCCTTTCGGCAACAAGTTCTCCGGCGCTTCGCCCACATCAACGGCTTCGCCATACGGCGGCTCCTGTGCCGGAGAGAGGAATCGAATGAATAGACGTTTGAACAACCGTTCCCTTCACCTTGCGGTTCTTGCCGGGACGGTTCTCCTTACCAGGCTGCCCTTCATCTTTTCCGGTTACGGCATCGATGGCGATGCCTGGCGGGTGGCCGATGCCGCCTTCCGGATCGCGGAGACCGGCAGCTATGTCGCCTCGCGACTGCCCGGTTATCCTCTGTATGAATATCTGGCCGCGCTGCTGTATCCTCTCGGAGCGGTTGCATTGAATACGGTTTCGGCTCTGATGAGTCTTGCTGCCGTGCTCTTCTTCGCGTCGATTCTTCGCCGCCTCGGTTGTCGCGACGTTCTTCTCCCCTCGATCGCCTTTGCCCTGACGCCTGCCTTCCATATCAACAGCGTTTCGGCGATGGATTTTTCGGTGGGACTGGCGTTGATGCTGGGAAGTC
>CBFGQN010000075.1:0-11041 GCA_965650895.1 uncultured Ignavibacteria bacterium
GGGAACGTGCCGGCCCTGACGACCCTGGACGCCGACGAAGGGGTCTCCTTCTTCCGGATGCGGAATGTGGGGCGCGAGGCGATCGGTGAGGATTACGAGAAGTTCTTTGCCCGGATCGAACGGACCGAGCGACTTGAAGTGGAGGTCAACCGCGTGAACGTCACCAATGATTCGACCTTCACGACGCAGTGGATCATTACATACGAACGTCTGAAAGATGACGGGACGATTCTGAAAGGGGAGGCGATTCACGATCTGACCGTCAGGCGATTCGATGATGACTGGTTGATCGTCCGCGAACGACAGCAGGCGATCCGGCGGAACGATATTCCTCCTCCGGCTCCGGATACCACTGCGGCGGACACGACCGATGTACGGGACAGTGTGGAAAATCCGGCTGACGAGGAACCGGCATTGCCGAGTTCTTCCTCGATGCGCTCGGCGGTCGAGGCGATGCTGGTGCTGATCAACAGCGACAAGGGGGGACAAGCCTGGATGCAGTACGCCTCGGACGAACTGAAGGGGAAGTCGGGTGGGTTCCCCGCCGAACTGGTCGAGGGGAGCGTCAGCCTGAGGAAGTTCTCCGTCAACGGACCGACAGCGGTGGTGACGCTGGTCAAGAGTGACGGATTTACGCAGAAGGAGATGACCGCACGCTTTACCTTTGCACCGGGGGAGGACCTCAAGCTGACCGATTTCAGTCTTTCGGAATAGAGTCCCGACAGAACAGGATCAATGACCGACGGCAGAGACCATAACGACAGAAATTCCCGACAGCAGGTTGCGGTCGTCTCCCGCACGCATATCGGTCTGCACCGCCAGGAGAATCAGGACTACTATGTCGTCCGGAGCAATCTCTATGGCGGAACGTTGCTGGTGGTGGCCGACGGGATGGGAGGACATAAGGGGGGAAAGGAGGCAAGCCGGATCGCCGCCGATACGTTTACGGCCCGACTTGAGGAGGAGAGAGAAATTTCCGAAGAGGGGATGCGCCGTGCTCTGGATGCCGCAAACGATGCGGTGGTGAGCCGGGCCCAACTTGAGGAGTCGCTGAAGGGGATGGGGACAACCCTTGTGGCGGTCTGGGTGCGGGGGGGGGAGGGACTTCTGATCAATCTCGGCGACAGCCGGGGGTACCTGCTGCACGACGGCAGACTTGAACAGATCACGCGGGACCACGGAGTGGTGGCCGAGATGGTGGAGCGGGGAGAGTTGACGCCGGAGGAGGCCGAGTCCCACCCGCGACGGAATATGCTGAGTCAGGCAATCGGCACGAGGGAGCCGCTGCGACCCGATGTCTTTTCTCTCGCACTTGAGACCGGGGACATCCTTCTGCTTTGCACCGACGGACTGAGCGGTATGATTGATGACCGGGAGATCGAGCGGATTCTGGCTTCGGACTGGAGTCCGGAGGCGAAGGGGGATTCGTTGATCGAGGGGGCTCTCGACGGTGGGGGACGGGATAACGTGACGTTGATTCTGGCGGAGGTGACCGAAAGGGACGACCTTGCAAGCGGTCCCCCGACCGGTCCCGGGGTGAATGCCGGGGGGGAAAGTAAAGGGAAAGGAAAACTCGGTATCGGCGGTATTGTGCTGATCGGCGCGGTCCTGATCGGCGGCGGCATCTGGGGAGGATTCGAGTTCGGTCTGTTCGGAGATCCCGCCACAACCGACGACAGTCTGAACATGAACGATCTGGACAGCACATGGCAACGCATCGATTCCACCGACGCACAATCAACCCCGGCCGATCAGATCACCGACTCGCTTCCGAACGATTCGCTCCCCGATCTTCGGTAGCCATAGAAGTCTGAAACCTCTACCTTATACTCCTCTCCCCGAACCTTTTTGAATTTTCCACTTTTCCTTTTGAATTACTCATGTCCGGTTTGCTTGAAAAACTTTTTCCGAAAGACGAAGTGCGAAAGCCCTCTTCAAAGCTTGTGGAGCGGGGGCTGGAGGCGTTGCGGCTGGTCCGCGACGAACATGCGATGATGATGGGGACGGTTCGTCGGGTTCCATCCCACTTCGAGTTGCGCCTTTCTCCCGGCAAGCATGAGGAGCTGGTCCGCATGGATGCTTTGCGCGATCTGGAGTTCCATTTCAAGGATGAGCTGATGAAGGATCTGGCGACCGAGGGGAGCCGCACGTTCGGCGACCATACGATCCATGTCCGGATCGCTCCGGATCCTGCACTGGGAGAAAAAGAACTCTACGGTATGGTCCTCAATCCCGAACGGCGTCCCTCGACGACGGCTCCGGCCCGGGAAAACAGAGGGAGTGGAACGCCTTCGGATGCCGATGCGACGCGCGTCCTTGAAGAAGAGATAAGTGAGCCGGTAGAAGACTCCGGAGAGACGGCCACGGTGATTGTCGGGGAGTCCGAACCGGTCGGACCCCGCTACCGGCTGAACCTTCGCTTTCCCGACGGAACGGAGCGTCGGGAGGAGCCGGAGGGGGATCGTTGGATCATCGGACGACGCGGACATTCCGGAACACCGGTCCCGGAAGGATATCGCAAGGTGGAACTCGACCTGCCGACCACCGTCTCCCGCGAGCAGATTCGGGTGGAGATCGAACCCGATTCCCTCCTGGTCACCAACATCGGCAAGGGGATTGTCGCCTTTCCGGACGGAACCCTGCTGCAGGGGGGCGACTCTCGCCGGATGCGCCCCGGAGACGTGCTGTTGCTGGAGGGGGTGGGGTTGAGTGTTGTAACAGTATCGTAGAAAAAGGGTCTCTGAGCGCGAAACGAATGTGTGTGTTCGTCAACGGCTCCGACATTTGAACAAATCGATCTTCCCGCTTCCTGATTTTGTGATACATTATTGACTTCTGCATTGAAGCGGAACGGATTGGCCGAAATTTATGGGTGTGATACACAGACTACCGGAATCTCTCGCGAACAAGATCGCCGCCGGGGAGGTTGTGCAGCGGCCGGCCTCGGTGGTCAAGGAGCTTGTCGAGAATTCGATCGATGCCGGAGCCACGGAGGTGGCCGTGGTGGTGAAGAATGCGGGGAAGTCCCTGATCTATATCCACGACAACGGCTCGGGGATGAGCGAGGAGGATGCGCGGCTTGCCTTTGAACGGCATGCGACCAGCAAGATCACGACGCAGAACGATCTGGACCGGATCCTGACGCTCGGGTTCCGGGGTGAGGCGCTGGCCGCCATCTCGTCGGTGGCACAGGTGGAACTGAAGACCAGAAGGGAAGAGGACGAACTCGGCACACTCGTCCGGGTGGAGAATGGTGAGTTCGTGGAGGTCGGGAAAACCGCCTGCGAGAAGGGAACCTCGATCGCCGTGAAGAATCTCTTCTTCTCGGTCCCGGCCCGCCGGAAGTTCCTGAAGAGCAACGCCACCGAGTTCAAACATATTGCCGAGGTGATGCAGGCATTCGCCCTCAGCTATCCCTCGGTCGCCTTCTCTTTCAGCGACAACGATACGCTCGTCATGCACGTGAAGCCCGGGACGCTTGAGGAACGGGTGCGCGGGGTCTACAACGACGATATGATGAACGGACTCCTTCCGTTCTATGCCGAAGCGGAGGGACTGACGGTGACCGGGTACGTCGGCAGACCGAATTTCGCCCGGAAGTCGAAGGCCGATCAGTATCTCTTCATGAACGGTCGGGCGATCACCAGCAAACTCCTGTCGCACGCGGTTTTCACCGGCTACGAACATCTTCTGGACAAGCAGAGCTATCCTCCCTATGTCCTCTTCCTTCAACTCGATCCGGAACGGGTGGACGTGAATGTCCATCCGGCAAAGAGCGAGGTGAAGTTCGACGATGAACAGATGATCTACGCCATCCTGCAGGAGGAGACCCGCAGGACGCTGAAGGAGCATAATCTGACCCCTTCGATGACGATGCCGGAGAGCGAAACCGGCGAAGGGGTGATCGCCGCCCTCCGCTATGCCCTGCCGAATTTCGACCGGGCCGAGCGGTTCCCGACCGAACGGGGGGAGAGGCGTGAGGAGAGGGGAGCCGGGGGAACCGAAGGTCGCAGGGATGATCGTGACAGGGATGATCTTCCTCCTCCTTCCAGATATGAGAAGGAGAGAGAAACGTCGGGTTCGGGCGATCTGTTCCGTTCTCTGTTCATCGATCCGTATCGGAGCGGGGAGACGAAGGGAGAAGAGGAGGGACTTCATCCGGAGAACGGAAGCCTCGGGAACGTGACCGGCGATCTGCCCCCCCTTCCTGAGGAGACCTCGTCTTCGATCCCGCAGCAGGTTCGTCCCGAAGGAGGAGAGGAGAAGGAACGGGTCGGCATGTGGCAGGTCCACAACAAGTATATCATCACCCAGATCAGAAGCGGAATCATGATCGTCGATCAGCACGTGGCCCACGAGCGGATCCTCTACGAACAGGCGTTGAAGAGCATGGAGACCTCGATGCCGATGTCGCAGCAGTTGCTCTTTCCGCTGGAGATCAAGGTCCCCCCCGGAGAGTACGCGCTGATCCGCGAACTCCGGAACGATCTCTCGGCTCTCGGTTTCGAGCTGTCGCTGGAACGGGGGGAAGTCGTCGAGGTGCAGGGAGTGCCGATCGATGTCCGGCACGGACAGGAAGAGAGCATCCTGCGCGAACTCGTCGACCAGTATCGGGAGTATCAGCAGATGGGGAAGACCGATCAGCGGGAGATGCTTGCGGCCTCGTTCGCCTGTCGCGCCTCGATCAAGGCGGGCGATCCGCTGACCGAACCGGAAATGCTCAGTCTGATCGAACAACTCTTCTCCACATCAATGCCCTACGTCTGTCCGCACGGTCGCCCGGTCGTGATCCGGATCGATCTGAAGGAGCTGGACCGGCGGTTCGGACGAACGTCGTAGGAAGTTCGATTGGTGATTTTCGATTGTCGA
Source organism: uncultured Ignavibacteria bacterium (assembly GCA_965650895.1). GTDB lineage: Bacteria > Bacteroidota > Ignavibacteria > OLB7 > OLB7 > JAGWAZ01. The sequence continues at coordinate 4,870 of CBFGQN010000075.1, forward strand.
ATGGTGACGTGTACGGGGTGGGACCGGTGAAGTCCGGAAAGTGCCGCAACGGCAATTTCCTGAGAGCTGTTCGACATTTAAAAATCGACATTCGAAAATTGATTTGCGAATGCCGAATGAACAGGGATCCGATCCTGACCAATGTCATGGTAAGCGACCGGCCGATCCGGTAGGTTTGTACCAGACGTGAGGCGAACGCCTCCGATAGTCCAACCGCTTATCCGGAAACTGCCATGAATACCGGTATTCTTCTCGTCCTGATTGCTCTTGTCGCGAGCGCATTCTTTCCGACTTCTTCCTCTTCTTCTCCAGTGGATTTCCCGTTTCTTGCTGAAGGGGGGATCAGAGGGGACAGCATTCCGGTCGATCCCTCGCCGGAGCCGGAAGGGGAATGTGTGATAACCGCCCTGATTCTGCGGGGAAGCGCTGAAGTGGATGTCATCGATCCGGGTGCCTGCGGATCGGGGATGTCTACCCGCCCCCTGTCAGCCGAAGACTCGTTCGATGCTCCCTTCACCGTCAAGACCGACGCCAAAACGCTTGTGGAACTTTCATTGCCCGATGGAAGCGTCATTCGTATCGGTCCGAACAGCAAATTGGAGATCGACAACTTTCACTGCAACGAGGATGATCCCCCCTTTTCCTTCCAGCTCAACTCCGGTTCGATGTGGGGAAAGGTCCTGCCGGGATCGGGAGAAGAACAGACCCTGAGAATCGGGACCGAGAACGGCGTCGTCGGAGTGAAGGACGGGACCTTTTCGGTGGCGATGCGCAAGCTCGATACGGTCTTCAAACGGAAAATCATTGAACTCTACCCGCCCGAATACCGGAGTATGGCACAGGGGCTCGATACGAACATGACGCTCGATGTCCCCGTCAAGGGAACGGCGACGAACGTGGCCGTCTTCAAGGGGAGCGTCGATGTCGAAGACCGGTTGTTCTACAAGACGACCACCGTAACGGCGGACCGTGAGTTCCTTATCGGTCTTGACGGAGTTCCAAGCGTGGTCGAGCCGTTGAAGCGGGGGAGAGGGTTTGATGAGGATGGAAATCTTCCGTAGGCCATGGGAATTGCGAATGTCGATTGGCGATTGTCGAATGTACTGTGTTAGGTGGGACTGGAGATGATTGCCTGAGTTGTTCAACATCCGCTATTCGGTTTGCAGGAGCCGGATCGGCGGTTTGGAAGAAGTTCGATTGTCGAATGTCCTGTGTGGGATGGGACTGGAGATGATTGCCTGAGTTGTTCAACATCCGGGAATCGAAAATCGGCATTCGCCAATCGACATTCCCTCAACATCCTCCCAGCCACTTGAACAATCCGAGCGGCGCCAGGATGTAGAGAACAACCCCCTTGATCAGGAAAAACAGAAATCCGGCCACGCCGAAGCGTTTGATCAATCGTTTCAGTCGGGAGGGCTCTTCTTCCGGATTCCGGACCGCCGTTCCGACTTCTTCTTTCGGTTCCATTTCGCTCCGTTTCATGCCGAAAATATACGTCGGCGATTCGATGTTGCCGTGATCTTATCGTGAACTGTTACGCGCAGGCCCCGGGCAAAGAGATAGATTGCGGACGTCTGGATCAAAACGTCGGGAGGGGAGGAGCTTCGGGGGATGTGAACGTCGAATACCGGGAACACTTACACCAGAGGTACATGCGAGGATTCAATTCTACGTGGGAGTTCATTCGTGCTCTTGAGGGGGCCGGGGAACTGGTCAGAATCGAGGCGGAAGTCGATCCGGAACTGGAGGTTTCGGAGATCGCCGCCCGTGTGATGAAGGAATACGGTCCGGCTCTTCTCTTCGAACGCGTGCGGGGGTCGCGCATTCCTCTGCTGATCAACGCCTACGGATCGAGCCGGCGGATGTCGATGGCGCTGGGGGCCGAATCGCTCGATGAAATTTCCGAGAGAATCACTTCGCTGATCGAGATCAAGCCGCCGAACTCGCTGAAGGATGCCCTGAAGGCGCTTCCGGAACTTGCCCAGGTCAGAAAATTTCCTCCCCGCACGGTCAAGAGAGGGGCGTGTCAGGAGATGAGCTTTCAGGGGGAGGATATCGATCTCTTCGCCCTGCCGATCATCAAGTGCTGGCCGGAAGACGGGGGACGCTACATCACGCTGCCGCAGGTCATCACGAAGAACCCGGAGACCGGAGCCCAGAATCTGGGGATGTACCGGATTCAGGTGGTGGATGAGCGAACCTGCATCCTCCACTCCCAGGCCCATCACGATACGGCCCGCCATCTGCGGATGTATGCCGAACGGGGGATCACGAAAGTGCCGTGTGCCGTGGCTATCGGCGGAACGTCGGTCGCCGGCTATGCGGCCACGGCTCCGATGCCGCCGGAACTCGACGAGTGGATCCTGGCCGGATTCCTCCGCGAGGAACCGGTCGAGCTTGTCAAGGCGATGGAAAGCGATCTGCGCGTCCCGGCCGAGGCCGATATCGTGCTGGAAGGATATATCGATATTGAAGATGTCCGGATCGAAGGACCGTTCGGCGACCATACCGGCTTCTATACGTTGAAGGATGAATATCCCGCCTTCCACGTGACGACCGTGACGATGCGGAAGAATCCGGTCTACTGGACGACGATTGTGGGGCTCCCGCCGAAAGAGGATTACTTTCTGGGGAAGGCGACCGAGCGAATCTTCCTGAATATCCTGAAGAAGACCGTTCCGGAGATCGTCGATATGAACCTGCCGATCTTCGGTGTCTTCCACAATTTCTGTTTCGTCTCGATCCGCAAGGAATATCCCTACCATGCCCGGAAGGTGATGTTCGCCCTCTGGGGACTGGGCCAGATGTCCCTGACAAAATGGATTGTCGTGGTTGACGCCGACGTCGACGTGCAGAACACCGACGAGGTGATGTTCTATGTGGGGGCGAACGTCGATCCGGAGCGGGATATCCAGATCGTTCACGGACCGATCGACGTTCTCGATCACGCCTCGAACATGTCGGGTCACGGCGGAAAGATCGGCATCGACGCCACGCGGAAGTGGGAGAGCGAAGGCTTTCCGCGACAGTGGCCGAAGGAGCTGGAGATGGACCGCGAAACGGTTGAACTGGTCAATCGCCGCTGGGCCGAATACGGATTGCCCGATACGTTGAAGGGGAGCCTGGTCAAGGCACGGGAGCGAAGCCTGAGCGAGTCCGATGCGCTGAAGGCCGGCGGAGGGAAGATCGGGACGATCGAGTGAGGGATCTGAAAGGCAAAATGAAAAATTCAAAAGAGGAGGAAGTTCAAAATTCAAAATGAAAAATTCAAAAACGGGAGAGAGTATGCGGCACGATGGCGTCCTCTTCGGTTCTCCCTTTTTGCATTTTGCATTTTGCCTTTTGAATTGATCAACGTTGTCCGAGCAAGTACGATTGATGTTCAGCGACATCTCCGAGAGCTATGATCTCGGGAACGATGTCCTTTCCCTGGGGATGCACCGCCTCTGGAAGAAGAAGTTTGTGAAGATGACCGGAGCCGGGCGTGGCGACCGTGTGCTTGATGTGGCCACCGGTACCGGTGATATTGCCGCACTCTTTGCCGAGCGGGTCGGAGGGGAGGGAGAGGTAATCGGCGTCGATTTCTCTCCGGCGATGATCGCCCGCGCCCGCGGACGTGCGCGGAATCATCTGCCGAGCCTCCGCTTCGAGAACGGCGATGCGCTCGACCTTCGCTTTGCAAGCAACAGCTTCGACATCGCCTCGATCTCCTACGGCATCCGGAACGTCGACGATCCGGTTGCCGGACTCAGGGAGATGAAACGGGTGGTGAAGTCCGGAGGGATCGTGGCCGTGCTGGAGTTCGGGCAACCGTCGGGAATCTGGGGTGCGTTCTACCGGTTCTACTCCGGAAAACTTCTCCCCTTCCTCGGCGGGATCATCAGCGGCAATCAGGAGGCCTACAGCTATCTGGACGAGACGGCCGCCCGGTTTCCGAGCGGCGAGAAGTTTGCGGCACTGATGCGCGAGGCCGGACTTGCGGACGTGACCGCTCACCCTCTGCTCGGCGGCGTCTCCTGGGTTTATCTGGGGAGGGTTGCGTGAGCCGGACGGATCATCAGGATGGAAGGGAACCGGCCGACCGGCTTCGCAGTTCGATCACCGTCGGCATCTCCGGCGGCAGCGGTGCGGTCTATGCCGTTCGCCTGCTGGAAATTCTCCCCCGCCATTACAGCCGGGTCGACGTTGTGATTTCTCCTTCGGCTCGCCAGGTGATGCGAGGAGAACTTGATATGGGGGCACCGAAGTCCGGAGCGTGGCAGCTCCCCGGGTTGAGCCGGGAAGAAGCGGAACGTGTGGTGGTCTGGGAACCGAAAAATTATAATGCCCCCTTCGCCAGCGGATCGAACTGTGCCGGGCAGATGGTGATCATTCCCTGCTCGATGAGTACCGTGGCGGCGATCGCCCACGGCATCGACCAGAACCTGATGCACCATGCGGCCGGGGTGACGCTCAAGGAGCGGAAGGATCTGATCATCGTGCCGCGCGAGACTCCTCTCTCGGCAATACATCTGCGGAACCTGACGACGCTTGCCGAACTCGGCGTCGCCGTCGTCCCGGCAATGCCGGGGTTCTACGGCGGACAGAAAACATTCGACGACCTGATCGATTTCGTCCTCCAGAAAGTCGTCAACCAGCTTGGACTGGACGTCAGGCTGAGCAGGCGATGGAGCGAGGAGGAGCAAGGTCAAAATTCAAAATGAAAAATGAAAAATTCAAAAAAGGAGAACCGAAGGACAGAATACTCTACCGTACTTCTCCTTCGTTTTTGAATTTTCATTCTCTTATTGGCTGCTATGGATAAACTGTTGCACAGAGTGCGTGGACTTGTTGAGCGGGGAGAGCGTATCGGGACGGATGATTGTCGTGCCCTTTTCCAGGTGAACGACCTGAACGCCTTCTCTGCGCTCGGACGGATTGTGCGGGAACGGCGGTATGGATTGAACGCCTACTTCCGGGGGGTTGAAACGCTCAGGTATCGGGGGGAACATCCCGAACTCTTTCTGTCGGAAGCCGAGACGCTTGCGCCGGAGGGGACGGTGGAGTTCCTGATCCGGATTGAGTGGAGCCGAGGAGATACGGTCGAACTGTGGCGGGAGCGTTTTGACCGGTTCGCCGCTTCGCATCTGCCGATTACTGTTGCGATTTCCGCGACCTTCGTTGTGGCCGCCGCCGAGGCTTCCAAACGGAATCCTGCGGATGTGTTGCAGGAGTTCGGCCGGATTCTGCCGGTTCTCCTCTCAGGTCACGACGCCTTCGTGTTCGACCAGGAATTGCGGGGGAAGTGGGGAGCCGGTCTGGTCGACAGCGAGAAATGGCTGGCGCTTCACAGCGGAGCGCACGGGGGGGGCTGGAAGACCGAGGCGACGATGGCCTATCATACTTCATGGAATCCGGATCTCTATGTCTCCCATCTCGATCTGATTCGTTCGCTTCAGGAGAAGACCGGAGGGTTCCGGAGTTTCATGCCGGTTGCGTGGCACGATCCCGAGCCGACCGCTCCTTACCAGGCTCTCCCAACGGCGGCGACAACACTGAAGGTGGCGACGATCTGCCGTCTCTTTCTGGACAACATTCCGCACGTCGCCGCCGCTCCCGGTCTGACCGATCCGGAACTTGCCTACGTCGCCCTCAGCTATGGGGCCGACACGATCGATCCGACGTTACGTCCGGAGGATATCACGTCAGGGACGGGTGTTGCCCCGGTTCTTTCCGGGGGTGAACTGACCGTCCTTTCGGAAGGGGAGCAAAGCCGGGATGACCGGCCGGATCTTCGCATCGTCGAGGAACGGATCGTCGAAGCCCGATTCCGTCCGGTGCCGGTGCTGAGCAATGGAGAGAAGCTGGAGCTTGTTCTTCCGTAGAGAAGTCGATAGGAACTCCCGGCATGAACCGAAGTTCCGTCCTCGTGGTTTCTTTGTCCCCTTTGTGTCCGCCCGGGCGGATGGTAAATACCGTCGGGGCGTTGCGCCCCTCCGCAAAGTGGGGGTGGTTTTCCCCTCAGTCCGATAATCGTGTACAGTACTCAAACAGCAGTCGAAAAGGAAAGAGATGGAGAACTCTGCGATAACAACGCTCTACACCGCCGATGCCCCGGCACCTATCGGACCCTATTCACAGGGGAAGCGTTTCGGGGATCTGGTCTTCACCGCCGGACAGATCGGACTGG
>CBFGQN010000076.1:0-11016 GCA_965650895.1 uncultured Ignavibacteria bacterium
GCAGTGAGGAGTCAGCTTTGCGCCTTTGCTCTTTGCGTTCTTTGCGTGAGGGGTCAGCATTGAGCTGTCAGCCGTGAGCAATCCGAAGACTTCTGGCTCTCGACTCTTGACTCTCAACTTACCGAACTCAATTCCTTACAATCCCATCTTGCTCCATCCCCCCGATTGCGCTAAGTTTGCACTCCCTGTAAATCAGGGTTATGGAGGGTGTAGCTCAGTCGGTTAGAGCGCCAGGTTGTGGCCCTGGAGGCCGTGGGTTCAAATCCCATCACTCTCCCTTGAATCGAAGCGCGTCCTGAACGGTTCGGGAGTGCGCTTTTTTTATAGTGATTGATGAAAAGGGTTCGGATATGATGTAAACGTCCGAGGTCAAACGTTCAACTTCATACTGCAAAACTCCAATGACTCGCGTTCGATTTGCTCCGTCGCCGACCGGTTATCTTCACGTCGGTGCGTTGCGCACGGCTCTCTATAATTTCCTCTTCGCCCGCCATACCGGAGGAACGCTGATTCTCCGTATCGAGGATACCGACCGCACTCGTTTTGTGGAGGGGGCCGAGGCGGATTTCGTCGAGATGTGCCGGTGGGCCGGGATGGAATTCGACGAGGGACCCGGCATCGGCGGAGACGTCGGTCCGTATCGCCAGTCGGAGCGGACGGAGATCTACCGGCACCACGCCGAAACCCTGATCGAACGGGGGACCGCCTACTACGCATTCGATACCGCCGAGGAGCTGGACGCGATGCGGGAACGACAGCAGAAGGCCGGCATCGCGCCGAAATACGACCGCAGCTCCATGCGGAACCAGTTCACCATCGGCGATGAAGAGACGAAGCGTCTGCTGGCCGAGGGGACCGAGCATACCGTCCGCCTCTTTGTGCCGCTGACCGGCGAGACGCGGACGCGCGATCTGGTGCGGGGAGAGAGTCTCTTCGCCAACCGGCTGATCGACGATCAGGTCCTGCTGAAGTCCGACGGTTTTCCGACCTATCACCTGGCGAACATCGTCGACGATCACCTGATGAACATCACGCACGTGATCCGGGGCGAGGAGTGGCTTCCCTCACTGCCGAAGCACATCATCCTCTATCAGGCCTTCGGCTGGGAGCCGCCGGAGTTTGCCCACCTGCCGCTGATTCTGAACAAGGAAAGAAAAAAGTTCTCGAAGAGGGACGGGGATGTCTCGGTGAAGGACTTCGTCGAGAAGGGATATCTGCCGGAGGCGCTGGTCAACTTCATCGCTCTGCTCGGATGGAACCCGACGGCCGATCGGGAGATCTACCCGCTTCAGGAGATGATCGAACTCTTCGAATTGACGAAGGTGAACAAAGCCGGGGCGATCTTCGATGTCGAGAAGCTGAACTGGATGAACGGCATCTACATGCGGCAACTGCCGGTGGAGCGACTGATGCAGGATCTGGCGCCGATGCTGGAGCGGGCCGGGTTTGCGGATGTCGATCCGTCGTACGCAACGGCGGTCGTCGAACTGGTGAAGGAGCGGATCAACTTCGTTCACGATGTGCCGGAGTTTGCCGACTATATGTTCGGTCCGATCCGGGAGTTCGATCAGGAATATCATGCCAAGCAGTGGAAGGAGGAGACGGCCGATCAGATGAGGGAACTGGCCGACCGGCTTGAGGGGCTTGCGCCGATCGAGTGGAAGACCGAGATGATCGAGGGGGTGATTCGCGGCTACGCCGAGGAACTCGGGATGAGTGCCGGGAAGCTGATCCATCCCCTGCGACTTTCGCTGACCGGCAAGCGGGTCGGCGCCGGCATGTTCGAGACGATGGAAGTGCTCGGACAGCGAAAAACGGTCGACCGTCTCCGCGAATATGTGGAACGGACGGCGTAACTTCGTGCCCCTTTGTGTTTTCTTTGTGTCCGCCGCGGCGGATGGTAAAAAAACGGAAGGCCGGTCTCCACGAAAACACCTATCATCATCGAGATGACAACGCACACAACACAACTTTTCGGTGTCCTCGCCCATCCGGGGGGAGAAAACCTCTACCACTCTCTCCTTGCCCGAAAGGCCGGGGAGTCGAACGCCGATGCCAGTTTTCTCCTCTTCGATTTTCAGGCAAAGGATATCGCCGATCCGATCGAGGCGCTCCGCAGACTGAAGGCCGGCGGGGCCTATCTGACCGGGCGACTCCGGGAGGCTGCCGGCGGTCTTGTCGATTATCTTTCGGATGAAGCGCACGGAACCGGGATGATCAACACGATCACCTTCGACGGGGATACGGCCACCGGACACAACACCGAGGCCCGGGCGATCATCGATATACTGGGAGAGTACAGCGAGAAGTTCGGCAAGAGGAGTGCGGTGATCCTGGGAGGGGGCGTGATGGCCCGGGCGGCCGCCTATGCTCTTGTTCGCCATTTCCGCGTGAAGCACGTGACGATTGCCGCCCGCGATACGCAGCATGCACAGATATTGAAGCAACTGGTGGTGGGGGTGAAGACCGATTCGGTGGTCGAGGCGTGCGAGCTGTTCCCTCCCGACATTGCCGATCAGCTTGCGGAGGCCCGCCTGATTATCAATGCAACCTCTATCGGCTGCCGACCCGATGAGGACGAATCCCCGCTGACGCTCCCCGATCTCTTCCATCCGGGACAGATCGTCATGGATGTGATCCACACTCCGGCAAAGACGAAGCTGCTCCGGGAGGCCGAGGAAGGGGGAGCCACTATTATCGGCGGCGACCGGATTCTGCAGAAGCAGATCAACGCCGCCTTTGAGCTGTTAACAGGAATACAAAGTCGGGAATCGGAGGAAGTTGAAACCTGAACGCCCGAGAGCGAACGGGAAACTCCGTGCAGTCTTTCTTCTCTGCGGCGATGATGCTCTTCGCCGATTCCAACCCTGCCTATGCGTAAACTGACCTACGATCCTCTCGTTGCTCTGATGGAGTATTACGAGGGAAAGAAATCCTCGACATCGACCGTCGACCGGTCCACTCTTGCGGTGGATGAACGGCTGAAGGGACGGATCATCGACGGCGACCGGATCGGTCTGGACGATGATCTGGCCGAAGCACTGAAGACCTATCCGCCCCTTGAAATCATCAACACGTTCCTGCTGGACGGTATGAAGGTTGTCGGAGAACTCTTCGGGGCCGGGAAGATGCAGTTGCCCTTCGTTCTGCAATCGGCCGAGACGATGAAGACGGCCGTCTCCTATCTGGAACCCTATATGGAGAAGAGCGAGGATCGGGCAAAGGGGACGATGGTGATCGCCACGGTGAAGGGGGACGTTCACGACATCGGCAAGAACCTGGTCGATATTATCCTGACGAACAACGGGTATCGGGTGATCAATCTGGGGATCAAGGTGCCGGTGGAACAGATGCTGGAGGCGGTGGAACAGCACAGGGCGAACGCTATCGGCATGAGCGGACTGCTGGTGAAGAGTACGCTGGTGATGAAGGAGAACCTGCAGATCATGCGGGATCGCGATCTGGAGATTCCGGTTGTCCTGGGAGGGGCGGCGCTGAACCGACGGTATGTCGAGGAAGATCTGCGCGAAGTCTACGGCGGTAATCTTGCCTATGCCGCCGATGCGTTCGACGGTCTCCGCTTCATGGATCGGCTTGCCGCCGGCGAACCCCTGGCCTCTTCCCCCTCTTCCGATGCGGTTGACCGGAACGGAGCCGAGGGGGGGCGACAACGCCTGAACGAACGTGGCAGCATCCGTCTGCGGCTTGCTGCCGATCGGACCGAAGTCGATGCGGTCGCCCGACTCTCCGGATCGGCCGGTTCGGTCTATGCCGATGCCCCCGAAGGAGAGGTAATGGTTGCCGAACTGGCCGAGGGGATTGTCGGCTGGGGAAGACTTCGTCGCATTGGGAACGATCTCGTCCTTCTCGAAGGGATCGGTGCGATCCCTGAACAGGGAAAGACCGGCGCGGTTCTGGATCTTGTTCGCGGGATGGTTGCCGAGGCCCGGAAAGAATCGGCCGGGACCCGTGTCCTCCTTCCGGCCGATCAATCGGACAAACGGGGCATGATGCTCTGGAAAGGGATCGGATTCGAACAGGTCGGTCGGGATGATGAACGGGTCCGTGATCTTGACGAAACGCTTGTTTCCGGCAAGGAGGAACAGGTCGCCGAACCGGCTCTCCTTCTGGCAAAGCCCGGACTCGGTGTCGGGAAGGGAGAACCGAACGATGGGGAACAGCTTCCCTCCACCGGCGACGACTCGGTCCGCTCCGACGTCTCCCGCATGATTCCCGTGCCGGAAGCGCCCTTCTTCGGCTCACGCGTTGTCGAGAACGTTCCTCTGGAAAAAATCTTCGAATATCTCAATGAAGTTGCGCTGATCCGCGGACAGTGGGGGGTGAAAAGGGGGAGTCGACCGGCCGACGAATACCGGCGCGAGCTCGAGGAGAAAATCTATCCGAAGCTGGAAGAGCTGAAGCTGGTTGCCAAACGGGAAGGGCTGCTGGTGCCGAAGGTGATCTACGGCTACTTCCCCTGCAAGTCCCATGGAAACCGGTTGATCGTCTACAGACCGGCCGGAGTGGAAGGGGAGGAGTTATATCGGGAGTGGGAGAATATCGAGGATGTCGAGTGGGTGGAGTGGCAGACCTTCGACTTCCCGCGTCAGTCGGCAGGACGGCGACTCTGCCTTTCGGACTTCTTCCGTTCGGTTGACGAGGAAGGATTCGATGTGCTTCCCCTGCAGATCGTGACGGTTGGAGCGAAGGCGAGCGAGTATACCGCGAAGCTCTTCGCCGAAGGGAACTACAGCGACTATCTCTACTTCCACGGACTTTCAGTGGAGACGGCCGAGGGACTGGCCGAATACTGGCACCGATCGGTTCGGATCGAACTCGGAATTGCCGACGAGGATGCCGCCGATGTCCGGAAGCTTTTCTCGCAGGGATACCGGGGAAGTCGCTACTCGTTCGGCTATCCGGCCTGTCCGGATCTGGAGGATCAGCGGCAGCTCTTCGCGATTCTTCGCCCCGAGCGGATCGGGGTGGAACTGACCGACGAGTTCATGCTCGATCCGGAACAGTCGACCAGTGCGCTGGTGGTCCATCACCCGGAAGCCAAGTACTTCAACGTATAGATCCGGATGGGGATGGAAAGGAAGAGGGGTTTCCGGTCCGTCGGGAACTTTTCTTCTCTTTCGGCCTGTTTAAGCAGAATTTTATCAGATATTCCTCTTCGCGCCTTTCATACCATCGGCATCTTTCGTAAGTTTCCGGACATTTTGCTACAATGCCTGTGAGTCGTGGCTGGCTCGGCGTTGTAGAGTTATCTGGTTGGTTCATAGCCTGTCGACAATGTACGGGACCATTGGCCGGCAGGGGATGTTATGCGAAGACCCTCCAACCTCTATTTCCTCTTCCTTGAAGAAGTCTATTGAGGTCGGAATGGGAACCAGGATTCGGCCTGCGCGCTCTGCGTGCGCGGGTTGAAATCGTCGGATCCTGTGCTTGAGTGAAGGACCGGGTACTCCGTGAATTCATTCGGGCACGACTCTCGGCTATAGACCATATGCTGCTCCCGGTGCATCAAATATACTTCAGTCTCCGGTCTCCTTCTCTTTGGAGAGCTTCCACACATTTGGTCTTATCGGTTACAGCTTGGTCCTTTCGGGGACCGGACAACGACTTGTGGTGATTCAGGATATTCATTCTTTACGGAGAAACTTTCATGGAACCTTACATCGGCCAGATAACGATGGTCGCATTCAACTTTGCACCTCGGAACTATGCGATGTGTGACGGGCAGATCATGTCGATAGCAAAGAACACGGCCCTGTTCTCATTGCTTGGAACAACATACGGAGGGAACGGGCAGACGACCTTCGCCTTGCCCGATCTGCGGGGACGGGCTCCCATGCACGAGGGACAGGGACCGGGTCTTACCGACCGCTCGCTCGGCGAGATGAGCGGCACCGAAACGGTAACGCTCATCTCTTCGGAGATGCCCATGCACAACCACCTGGCGGAGGCTACCTCGCAAGTCGGTGGAGCACAAAGCCCGATCGGCCAGTTCTGGGCGGCTGAAGGCGGAGGTGGTGCTACGTTTACCTACATCGAGACGGCCAACGGAACAATGAATCCCAATGCCATTGGTGTGACCGGCGGTAACCAGCCGCACAACAACATGCAGCCCTTTCTGGTAATCAACTTTGTCATCGCTCTCTACGGCGTCTTCCCGCCCCGCAGTTGATGAGGTTGAACGGCCCGGCGGCGTGATGCCGCAGTAATTCCGGAAGGATGGCCGATACCGGTCGATGTTATTGTTACTACGAAAAAGTTTCATATTCAATTCTCAGGAGAAATTCTCATGGTAGAACCTTTCATAGGTGAGATTTCGATGGTTGCCTTCACCTTCGCCCCGCGGGGATGGGCCTTCTGCGACGGACAGCTTCTGGCGATCTCGCAGAATACCGCCCTCTTCTCGCTGATAGGCACCACGTATGGTGGAGACGGACGTACAACCTTTGCTCTCCCGGATCTTCGGGGGAGAGTGCCTCTGCATATGGGGAACGGTCCGGGTCTGACCAGCCGCCCCGAAGGACAGAAGGGAGGATCGGAGACGGTGACGCTGACGGTCTCGCAAATGCCTGCTCATAACCACCAGGCCAACGCCTCTTCAACTACCTCCGATAAGCCGGGACCCATCAACAACTTCTGGGGGGGGGAGGCATCAGGGGCTACAGCGGTCTACTCTGATCAGACGCCCGACGGCACGATGAATCCAAACGCCCTCAGCCATGCCGGCGGCAGCCAGCCGCACTATAATCTGCAGCCCTACCTGGTGATTGCATTTGTGATTGCGTTGCAGGGAATCTTCCCGCCGCGAAGCTAAAGACGGAAGTCCGTTATCTGTTCTCATCATGTTGTAGAAACAGCCACTAAATCTTATCAGGATTGTCTTATGACGGAACCATATATCGGTCAGATTTCCATCGTTGCCTTCAATTTTCCGCCCCGCGGCTGGGCGCAATGCAACGGGCAATTGATGTCGATAGCACAGAACACCGCTCTCTTCTCACTGATCGGAACGATCTACGGCGGAGATGGGCGTACAACCTTTGCCTTGCCGGATCTGCGTGGTCGCCTTCCCATGCATATGGGGCAGGGACCGGGATTGACTTTCCATCCGGAGGGGCAGATGTCGGGTGCCGAGGATGTGACCCTGATGGTGTCGCAAATGCCCTCGCATACACACAATGCCAATGCCTACTCGCAACTCGGAAACCAGGCTTCTCCGATCAATCACTACTGGGCGGGAGAAGCCGGAGGCATTACGCTGGTCTACGGTACGCCGGCCAATGGAACCATGAATCCGAATGCAGTCGGCCTGGCAGGGGGTAACCAGTCACACGAAAACATGCAGCCCTTTCTGGTTCTCAACTTCGTTATTGCCCTCTTCGGCGTCTTCCCGCCGCGGAGCTAGATGAATCGTTCGGGGGCTTTCACAACTGTCGGCAGGATCCGTTTGCGGATTCTGCCGACGTTGTTTCGCGCAGTTTATATAGTTTTATGGTTCAATAGTTGAGTGGTTGAATAGTGGAATGGTTAAGTGGTGGATGGATGAGAAGAGAGGGATAGGTGAGGGGCGTGAGGATGGGGCGATCGGCCCATTCAACTGCAAAGTCGTTGAAGATGAATCTGCTCCCGTACAACCATTGAACCACCCCACCATTCAACTATTGAACTACCACACCATTGAACCACTCAACAACAGCAAACTATCGTGTCCATATCCTTACGACCAGCCGCAGCGTCGGATGAGACGTTCCTTGTAGAACTGTACGGAGCCATCAGGGCCTGGGAGCTTGAACATACGCAGTTGAACAGAGAACAACGTCGCCAGTTCATCCGCTCGCAGTTCGCCGCCCGCAAACTGCATTACGACAAGTTCTTTCCCGAGGCGGTCGACTCGGTGATTCTGCTGGATCGAAAGAAGGTCGGCAGACTGATTCTTCTCAGAGGAGAAGATGAGTTCCGGATTATCACGCTTGAGGTCCATCCGAAGTTCAGGGAGGAGGGAATCAATGAGGAAATTATCCGCGATATTCAGACTCAGGCGATCGAGGCGGAAAAACCGATTCGCGTGCAAATCGAAAAGCTGGGGGGATGGTTCGATATGCTGACAGGTCTCGGTTTCAGCAAAACCGGCTCCACCGATACCCACTTCCAGATGGAGTGGTCGGCTGATGTTGCGCAGCAAAACGAATGAGGAGGCCCGCCCCCGGCGAACCTCCCCGCTTCCGATTCTTTCTTTTGTTCAGGCGGTTCCGATGTCCCCTTCGTCCCGAAGCTCCGTCAGTTGATCACCGACTCGTAATACATCCCCTCTTCATCCTTACCGACTGCCGTGATGAACAGAGCGAACTCTCCCAGATCGTTGTGCTTGAAGGTGTAGAGCTGCTGCGGGAGGAGGGGATCCAGCGGACCCCGGAAGAGAAGAGAGAAGGGTTCGGTCCGCAGACCTTCCGGCACGCCCGGACCTTGCTCTACGGGCTTCAGATGCCTGATCTCCACGAGATGAAGGTCAACGGGGGATTCCCCGAGGTTCAGGCTGAAGGTCTCGTCGATTCTGTCCGAAAATGTCGGGAGGCTCAAGTCAAGATCGAAGTTCATAGCAGGTGTTCCTGTATCGGTTATGATGTATGATGAAGGTAGAATAGCGGCTGAAAAATACGATATTCGGTCGGTTTGTCCATCCCGTTTTCTCTTGTGGAATCATCAGGTCGGGTTCCTGTTGTTCGGCAGGGAACAGACCCGGTGGTTCTTCGTGCCCTTCGTGTCCGCCGCGGCGGATGGTGAGTTTCCGGCGGTGCGGAATCTTTACCACAAAGGCACAATCCGCCGTGGCGGACACAAAGAAACCACCAAGGGCGTGCGAGGCCGGATGGAAGTCCGCAAGTTTCTTCCATCAACACCGGGCGGCTCCTTCGGACATCCGGAAACCGGATGTTCCGGGATCGGCCTGCCGGAAGCAAATCCCTTGAATGTAGAGGGAAGTCGTTGTAACTTGTGCCGTTTGCGGAAGATATGCGGAGTCTGCGGATAAGGTCGAGTGCCGGTTCTTCTCTCCCGTGATCTCTCCCCTCTGTTCATAACTACTGTTTGTTCACTAACGATCCGAAGCCAATGTCTGAATCAGACACGTTGACCCAGTCAATTCTCATCCAGCCCGAAGATGCGCTTGATCCCTGGAGTATAGACGATATGCCCGAGACCATTCAAGCGGCGGCCCGCGAGATGGGATGGACAAAACTGATGCCGGTACAGGAAGCCGCCTCTCCCTACCTGGCTGCCGGACGGGATATGATCGTGCAGTCGCGTACCGGGTCGGGGAAGACCGGTGCATTTCTGATCCCCCTGCTGATGCGGATCGATCCGGAGCAGAATTATCCGCAGGGACTGATTCTTGTTCCGACAAGAGAACTTGCCCTTCAGGTCTACGGCGAGTTCGAGCAGCTTTCGGCCAATCTTGATCTGCGGGGAGCTCTTGTCTACGGCGGCGTCGGTTACGGCAAGCAGCTCGATTCGCTGAAGAACGGGGCGCAGGTCGTGATCGGTACGCCGGGGCGTGTACTGGATCATATCGGACGCCGTTCGATGAACCTGAACAAGCTCTCCACGCTGATCTTCGATGAAGCGGACGAAATGCTTTCGATGGGGTTCTATCCCGACATGAAAGAACTGCGCCGCTATATCCCGCGCGAACGGACTACCTGGATGTTCTCGGCGACGATGCCCTACAAGGTGCAGATGCTGGCCGAGGAGTTCATGCAGAAGCCCCAGTTCCTTTCGCTGAGTGCCGGACACGAGACGATCGACACGATGGAGCATCGTCTGTACGAGGCGCCGACGATGGAGAAGGATCAGGTGCTGATCCGCCTGATCGAGATGGAACGTCCCGACTCGGCCATCATCTTCTGCAATATGAAGAGCGATGTGGAGTATGTGGCCAACGTGCTGAAGGGAGGCGGGTACAATGCCGAGATGATCTCCGGAGACCTGAAACAGAGTCAGCGGGAAAAGGTGATGCAGGGGATTCGGGACAACAGCTATCGTTTCCTTGTCGCAACGGACGTTGCGGCCCGCGGAATCGATATCAGCGATCTCTCCCACGTCTTCCTCTACGATATCCCGATGGATCCCGAACTCTACGTTCACCGTGCCGGAAGAACCGCCCGCGCCGGAAATACCGGCGTGGCCATTTCCCTTGTCGGCAACATGAGCGACCGGACGACGCTGAAGAAGATCGGCCGGAAGTACGGCATCGACTTCGTGGAACTGCCGACGCCGACCGAGGAGCAGGTGGCCGACCGGATCGGCGAGCGGCTGACGATCCATCTGGAAGATCGCTGGCGCGGCCTGAAGCCGGGGGAACAGAAACGGATCGCCCGCTTCGCATCGGTGGTCAGAGGACTGGCCGAAAGCGAGGATGAGCGGATGCTCCTGGCGATGCTCCTGGCAGACCTCTATCGCATCACTTTCAATGCTCCGCAGACCGGACCCGATACCGATGGGAAGGGACGGAAGAGGGAGGAGGAAGAGCCTGAAGAACGGGAGGAAGATTCCTATGAACGGGAATCGCGGGAGAAGGAAGAAGGCTCGCACAAGAAGAAGCGGAGAAGAAGACCGAAGAAGTCGGGGTCGTGAGAGGGGAGTATTTTGCGTGATGTAGTTGGGATCTATAGTATTCTTGTGCTGTCGATCTTTCCTTTCGCCGTAGGCAAAATGGAGCGGGCGATCCTCTGACCAAATCGCCCGCTCCAAACGAACTGCCGACTCATCACGTGGAATTATCTCATCAACACCACCTTTTCGGTCACCCGACCGTTCAACGTCCGCAACTCCACCAGATACGTCCCCGACGGCAGGTCGGCTCCCGAGAACTCCACCGCGTAACGACCCGGCGAATAGAACTCTTTGCCGATCAAAGACCGGACTTCCCGCCCGTACGCATCATACACCTTCAACGTCACGTGCTCGTTCCGTCCGACCGAAAACCGAATCTCCGTCTCTCCG
>CBFGQN010000077.1:0-10961 GCA_965650895.1 uncultured Ignavibacteria bacterium
ACATGCCGATATATTCCGAACCGGCAAACAGCAGAAACGATACGTCATTCTCCCGCATTCTCTACTACACTCATTCGAATGTCAAACGGGATCCTCTGAATATCATCAACTCCGGTTTGAAAGGACGGGTGATGGGATCATTCTATGCGTTGCCTGATCCGGCAAGCGCCAGGACCCGAGTCGACATCACACGCTCGGTAGCGGCATTTCGCCGTGATTCAACAGAGTGGCTGCCGGTTACGGTAGGGGCAGGACGTTATCTCGGTTTCTTTATTCCCGAAGACACCAATTTTGTGCCGGGCTTTTATGTCAAGGGTGACAGCGCATCCCTGACCCCGTACGGCGCAACGGTACTCGATACCGACTCGGCAATCGGCACGATCCACATCATCTTCCGGCGTCGCGCGCACAGCTCCGGCACATCGGATATCCGCGGCAACATAGAGGGCATAACGAATGGAACCCGGGAGAAAGGTCATGCTCCGCAAGCGATTCGCCCTCTGACCGGCGCTTTCATCTACGCTCTCGATTCAACCGGCCAGGTCGTTTCCTACACCTTCAGCAACGATGACGGAAGTTATGCTCTGAAGAACCTCGGTAAAGGAACCTATACGGTACACTCAAACAAGATGGGATATGACCTTTCCACTCCTCAGACTCTGGCACTCTCGGGTTCGGGAGAAATCGTCGAAGCGAGCTTCTCTCTGACAAACAACACTCCGTCGAGTGTGCCTGAAGAAGGGACGGCATCCCGGGTCCGCCAGGTTGCCGCCACTGTTCATCCGAATCCGGCAAAGGACGAAATGTTTATCGACTTTGAAGGTTTCGCAGGAACGGCACGTCAGCAAGTCATTTCCACGAAGGGAGAAGAGGTGATGGGGGAAAAGGTGGAAGTGGTGAACGGGGGGAACAGAATCAGACTCGACGTCGGATCGCTGAGAAGCGGATCGTATGTGCTGACGATTACCGGCAATGAATTCCAGAGTACATCCCGTTTCACCATTACCAGATAGCACCCCTCGCCTCTGTCGCCCAGACAGAACAAGCCCGGAGATACCATCCATCTCCGGGCTTGTCGTTTTCTTCAGCGATTGTCGCTGTCGCCGGGGGTAAACACCGGGCGCAAGGTTTTGCGCCCCTACGGTTGCCTATGCACCATTCGACATTCGTCAATCGCAAATCGACATTCATTCCCCCGCCTTCCCCTTCCGTTCGGCCCACTCCCCGGCACTGATCCCCATTCCCTCGGCAGGAATCAAGTCGACAGGTTCGGCAAGAAAGTTCCGATCGTTGTTGAGCGACAACTGCTCGTAGGTCAGTCGGGACGGATCGGAGGAAAGTCCCTGAACAGTCGCCCCTCCGTAGAGATCAACCGAAAGCCGGATCCCCTCTTCGCCTCCCGCCGGTATCTCCACACCTTCCAGTCGCCAGACCCGGTTTGTGGTGCCGGGCTGGATCGGGACGAGAAGTTCAATATCGACGGTGATCGGTTGCGAAGCGTTTTCCACGATGATCGTCGGCTCGGCTCCGCCGAGTCCGCTGTAGCGGAGCCGGGCCGAGACGTCCGGCTCGGCACACCACACGCGGACGTAGCCCCGGTTGTCTCCGGCAACGATCTCCGCCTTCCCCTCGCCGGTGTGGAAGTCGACCGAGGCGGAATTCATCCGCCCCTTGTGGAAGTAGAGTTCGAACGGCCAGAGAACACCGTTCGGCGGGGCGGCCATCGGATAGAAGGGGACCATGGCCCGCATCCCGGTTGCCGAATCCCAATCGACTTTGTAGATGGAGGAATCGGCGAAGAGCCGTTTCTCTTCGGCATCGTGTACCTGCAGGATGCGTCCGCGCAACGCCCCTTCCCGGTTCATGATGAAGACCTTCGTCAGAAGCTGCGTCACCCCCAGTCCGAGCGAACTCGGCGTGCGGCTGGTCGGTCCGGCAATCGAGATCGGAAAGATCGTCAGGTTGCCGCTGCCGGGGGCCGGATTGCAGGTGACCGAGTCGACCTGATCGCACGGCCACGGAACGGCATCCCCGGCCATCAGGAAACTCCAGTGATGTCCGTCGACGTAGACATTGTTCGAGTCGGAAGTATACCATCCCCGATGGTTCGCACTCGTATCGGCCCAGATCCGGTTCGGATCGACGACCTTGATCCAGTACTTCCCTCCTCCTCTGTTCTCCACCGCATATCCGATGATCGCATGCCCTCCGCCGGTCGGCAGCACTCCTTTCGTCACGCTGACGATCACCGGTCCTTCGCGCGCAATGTCCTGCGTCGCCCGGTTGACCGCATAGGCGGCGTCAAAGGAATGACCGCCGTTGACCTGTTCGATCACGTGCTGGATAAAGGCCAGCGATATCTGATGTCCGTGCATGATATTGATCGCCCGGAGCAATCCCGGAGTCGTCGGCGCACCGTTCATGTCGGTCTCGGTATACTGGATCGTCGGGGCGCAGAACCCCTTGTAGCCGCCGTAGTTGTTGATCATCAGACTCAGGATGCTCAACCCGAAACAGTTCCCGGCTCCCCCTCCCGTCCCGGAAGGATCGGCCAGCGTCGTCTCGAAGGCAAGGTCGTAGAAGAGCTTGTCGAACGGCGCGGTGAACCAGCTTGTGTTCGAGTCGACCGGGATACCGTAGAAGGAATTCCGGTAGATGTCCCACCCGAAACTGGGCGTTCCGAAATTCACAAAGCCCCAGCCGTACTTCTCGTCCGTATGTTCCTCCTGCCCCTTCGCCCCGACCGTCCAGAGGAACAGGCCGGAGAGAATCAACATGCCGTATCGTATCCGTTTCATGATCTCTCTTCAGTAGTAATTGATGTTCAACTTCCCGTTCACAACACGTGCCTTCACAAGGCTCACCTTCACAAGGTTTGCGTTCGCAGCTCAGGGATGAACCCCGTGCTTCGGCGGAGAGAGCTGCGTCAGCGATCCGTCCTTCCTGAGCATCGTCACCCGGTACCAGTAGGTGGTGTTCCGCGCAACGGTGTTGTCGACGTAGGAGTTCCCCTCAACGACGGTGCCGACCTGATAGTAATCCCCGCCGGCGCTCTTGCAACGGAAGAGGGCGAAGCCGACTGCCGAGTCGGAATCGAACGTCGGCGTCCACTCGATCCGCAGAGCACACGGTCCGTCCTCCGGAACCACGGAGGTGATCTCCGGTCCCGGATCGCGGTTCGACTTGAAGGTAAACGTGCTGATGCCGACCGCACTGTCCGGCGGCGTCTCGTTCCCCTGCTGATCGACCCCCACCACCTTGTACCACCAGATGTCGCGCGGCTCCACACTGTCGACAATCCGTCCGGCACTCATCCAGTCGCGACTGACCAGAGGAATGGAATCGCACCCGACGACCGGCGGCGGCTTGTAGGGCTCGGTCAGGACGACACCGGTCCCCGGAGGGGGAACAACGGTCCGTCCCCCCACCCAGTCATACGGCCCGTTCTCATCCGTGCCCCGGTAGACGTGATAGGCGGCGATGTCCTGAACCGGCGGACCGATCCACTCGACGATCACCGTGCTGTCGCGGGCAAGAAGTCCGCTGATGATCGCCGGACCGGGAGGATTCTTGTCCCGAAGCCGCTGGCAGACGATGATCTCTTTTGCCGGATCGGGAATCGGCATCACTCCACTCTCGTTCTGCGACTTGTCGACCGCCTTCACCAGATAGGCGTAGCAGATCGGCGATCCGGCCGGGACGGTCTCGTCATTGAACCAGGCCTTGCCGTCCGCTTCTTTCCGTTCCTTCGCCTCCTGATGTGTGATCGTCCCGATCAACTCGAACGGACCGCCGCAATCGGGAAGGTTTTTCGGCACGTTCATCTTCGGGTCGTAGTGCGTCGTCGGATAGGTCGGCGTTCCGTCACGGTCGCCGAAGATCGCCACATACTGTTTGTAGAGATCAAGAGTGGCCTTGTCATATTCCCGCTCAAGACAGGGGAACCAGTCGCCGTAGTTGCAGTAGGCACGGTAGATGCGATACTCATCGATGTCGCAATCGGTGTTCAGATCCCACCGCACCTGAATAAAATCATCGAAGCCTTCCGCCTCGGTCCCCTTCACATTGTCCGGACGGGTTGTGTCCTTCAACGCGTCGCCGACGGCAATCGAACGGTACGAGATGTTGTTGGAAGAGTCGACGGTCTCCACCCGGTAGTACCACGTCTTGTCGCCGCACGGACTCCGCAGTCCGGGCGAGGTGTCGAAGATCGTGATCGTCGTGCTGGTATCTCCCGGCTGATTCACGATTCCCCCCACCGCCACGGCCCCGACGTTCGGATCTTCCGGGATCTCATACCGGTAGACCCGATACCCTCTGACCGCCTCGACGTGCCCCTCTTCGTCCAGCTCCACCCGGTTCCATCTGATCTGGAATCCGTTCATCGACTCGATCGCCGTCACGTTCAATCCCTGTGGTGTGCCGGGACGGGCACTGTCCTCGGGCGTTGCCGATACCGATCCGGACCACGATCCGGCATTGCCGAGCGGATCCTTGTGTCGCACCTGATAGTAGTATGTCGTCCCGTCGCGCGGACCGGCGACGTTCAGATCGGCTCCGGGAGGATTCGGGACCGGATGGGTCGTGGCTCCACCGGCTGAATCATATCGCTCGTAGTCGGTAAAACCGTGGCGCGCCGGGATGAGCGTGTCGAGATCGATTGTCGAGGAGATGTTCGCACTCACGTCGACATCACTCACCTTCGTCCAGGGTCCGGCCGGAGCCGTGGCGCGGCGGACATCGAACGACTGGAACTTGTTCGATGCCGGCATGTCCCACAGCACCTGCACTTTGGAATCTCCGGCAACCCCCTGCGCTCCGGAGGGAGTCGGGATCGCCCCCGGAGAACCGGCCTTGATCGAGGCTTCACTTTCGGGAAGCAGCTTCAATTCGGTTCCGCCCGAGTTCACCCGCATTACCCGATAGGCATAGGTCTTGCCGCTGGAGACCGTATTGTCGGTCCAGCTCTGCCCCATCACCCGGGCCACGTCCGGTTCGTATCCGGCAAAGACCTGCACACGCCGCCACTTCATCGAACCGACCGGCAGGGACGTGATCCCGCAGACGTTCGCCAGAGGAGTAACCGGCGGAACGCCTCCGGTGCTGTCGGCCAGTCCGTAGGAGAGCATCGTCCAGAGATCGGAGCCGGAGGGAATGATCGTCTTGAACTGCGTGCAGTTGGTAATCGGTCCGATCGGCGTCCCGTTCAGCGGAGCCGCCGGCCAGGAGGCTTCGCTCGCCTCCTTGCGGTAGATGTTGTAGCGGACACCCGGCGTCACCGTGTCGGCCGACCACATCAGCAGGACTCTCGTCCCCCCGCTCGCTGTGGTAAAGAGTTCCAGCGTCTGTCCTTTCAGCGGAAGCATCCCCGCCATGATCGTCATGATGAGGAGAACCCCTCCGGAAATCCCGTATCGCATGATGTTCCCTGTGATGCTGTTCATTGCTCTTCTCCTCCTCAGTACAGATAGAATCCGTCATCCTTGTTGAATCCGGCGTGGACCGAGACCGATCCGCAGAAGACCCAGAGGACACAGGCTTCAAGCCCGAGAGAGCCTTCGAATGCCGGAGGGATCGCCGCAATCATCTGCAGGTTCCCCCACGCCGCCGCACTGACGAGTCCGCCGAGGATCTTCCCCCAGACGTAGATGCCGAAATTGCCGATCACCCCTCCGGACGGCACGTCACTGATCGAGGGGGCAAAGGCGCCGACGCCGACATACATCTGATAGCCGCCGGAGACGATAAAGAGATCGACACCCTGACTGATCCCGAGATAGGCGTAGAAGCCGGTCAGCCGGTCGGGGAGTCCCCCCTTGTTCAATCCGAACCGACCGTTGATGCCGTCCATCACCCACGCCTTGTTCTTCGGAGCGTTGATCCCGAGATAGACGCCGGTCTCCAGCGTCGTCCCGCCGCCGACGGTGATGCCGAGTCCGCCGACCATGCCGTACATCGAAACGCCGACCCGTCCCTGGATCGACTGATAGTCCAGTCCGGCATGCCAACTGAACTCGCCGAATCCGGAGATGCCGGCATTCGCCCCGGCGACGATCGGAACGCCGACCACCGCACCGAGCGAGACGGTCCCCTTGAAATATCCCTCGGCATATCCCTCCCCCCAATCGACCGTGAAGTGGGTCAGACCGAAGACGTCGACGTCGCTTCCGCCGACGTTGATGAACATCTGACCGTTCGCATAGAATGTCAGCCGGTCGGGTCGGTAGCTGAAGACAAGGCTGACCGCGTCGCCGCTCCGGGCTTGTAGAATAGTGGAGGTTGCCGAGTGGGAGAGCTGACCGCCGAGCGCAATCTGCTTCAGCGATCCGTCCTCGATACAACCGCATCCCCATATCTCTGCAATCCGTCCCATGCTTCCGATCGGCCCGACGTCAAATCCGTGCTGCGACGTCTCGATCACGCGGAAGCAGGAACTGGTGGAACTCATCCTGAGGAAGGCGTTCATGTCGCCGTCGTCGATGCTGAGAAGCGCCACATCTCCCGGTCCGACAAATCCGTCCTGACTGACCGTATCGTAGAGCATGTCGAATGCCAGATCGGCCAGCCCCGACGCCCAGGAACGCTCCCAGTGAAGGTCGCTCGTCCCGGCCCCCATGTGCGGGCTTCCAAGGACGCGAACGAAGCGCCCGAAGTAGGGCGTGTCCGGCATCGCCGAACGATAGTCGGAGATCGACATCATCTTTGCGCCGAAGAAGGGGATCGAGAGGGAACCGTAGGTCTGAAGGTAGCCCGAGTCTGCCGGGTTCGCCGGATCGAACGGCGAGAGGGCGACGAACTCGGTCGTATAACCGAAATCGTCGAACCGTTGACCGACGTTGTTGTAGTCGAAGAAGAGTCTTCCGAAATTCCCGGAGGCCTCCATCTCACCCCAGACGAGCCAGAAAGGTTCGTCGAAGTGAACACGTTCGGCCATGCCTGCGGCGGTCAGGTAGATCACCCCCTGCTTCACCGCCATGATGCCGGCCGATTTGCTCGTGTCTTTCGGCGTCATCTCCAGTCCCCAGTAATCGAGCGTGTCGTCTCCGGCAAAGTGGACGTTCCCTCCGGCATTGTTCGCCGTCGAGGTGAACATCATCTGCTCGAAAAGAACCGGCATACCGATCGGTCCGCCGAGCAGAGCCGCGCCGGAGAGAGCGCTGTTCCAGACCGCACTCTCCACAAACTGCAGGCGCATCCCTCCGATCTTATCCGGGTTGTAGGTCGTATGCGTCGGATTTATCGGCAGACTTCCACCCCCGACGACGCCGAAAACGATTCTGAACGGAGTACTGTCGGCCTGATAGTAACCGGCCCAGGTCGGTCCGACTTCAAGTTCTCCCGGTTTGTCCTTGTTCGGACGGAGAATCAGCTCGGTGTGGACCCCCTGCGCTCCGACGTTCATCCAGACCCCGGCAATGATATCCCGCTCGAACTTGATGGCTCCGTTCGGATCGGGAATATCTTTTGTGAAGATGGTGAAATCCCGGTCGCGAAGATTGGGAAAGGTCACGCCTCCCATCCCCTGTGCCTCAAGATTCGTTTCCGGCATTCCGAGGAACGGCGTCTTGTAGGCCGTGTCGAGCACCGGGAAGAATGCCTTGTTCTCCCAGAACGACGCCAGATAGAAGGCCCCGCTGTCCTGACTCACCGAGAGCGAGTAGAAGTGAGTGTTCGCCGGGTGCTTCGCCTTCTCTCCCCAGACCAGACCGTCATCCACCTCCACCCGTCCGAAGAGGTCCATATCCTTCTGCACGAAGAGGCGTTCAAACCTGGTGACGACCACACCTCCGCCGGTACTTCTGGTCACCCCTTTCTCCGGCAGCCATATCTCTCCGTTCTTGAACTCTCCGGAATCGATTGCGCTTGCGGCAAGCTCAAGTTTTCCGTTCGGCAGGTAGATACGATAGCCGTAGGGATCCAGAGCGGTGAACGTCAGCAACTCGGTCAGCGTCAGCACTCCGGCAAATCCGTCGCCGGCAATCGTCCCGTTCGTAAACGCATACTCTCCCTTTACGTAGCCCCGGTTCGATATCACATCGCCGACCGCCGCTGGAGTTTCTCCGTCACGCAACACCACCCCCTTCCAGATATTTCCCTGTGCCGGGACGACGCCTCCGGCCGATTTCGTCGAGGAGAAATCGATGACGTAGCCGGTCCCGAAGATCTCCAGACCGGTCTCGCCGATCGCCCAACGACCGAAGGCCGAGTCGTTGGACTCGATATAGAACTCGCAGTAGGGGGTAATCTTCGTCTCCGGCACCGGAAGCGTCGCGTAGGTGCAGGTATCGGAGCTGATGATCGACGGAGGGAGAAGCAGATTCCCCTCGACCCGGGCTTCCCCCGGCTCGATCGTCAGCGAATCGATATCGAGCGAGAAGCCGTTCTTCAGATCGAGTCGGGCCGGAGGGGTCGGGATCGGGGCCGGACTCGGGTAGACGGCAATCCCCTCGGTCAGCGTCACTTTCGGCTGCACCGGTCCGTCCCAGGCCACATCCCGGAAGGCGACGCGAATGCCGTCCGGAGACTTCTTGCCGAAGAGATCGAGGACGAGATTCCGGTCGATCACCAGTTCGTTCCGCAGTCGGGCTTCGGAGATGACCTCGGTCCTGCCGCCGCTGATCGTGATGGTTTCATCCTTGTCGATCGTCGCCGATCTGTCCGGCATCAGCAACGTCATGTAGTCGCCGACGCGTGCCGAGCCTTCGATGGTCCGGGCCTCCATCAACGAGAACTCCTTTGCCGAATCGGCAACGAAATCGACGACGCCGAAATCGTAGGGCTTCAGCTTCAGATCGCCCGGTCCCCAGGGGATCGGCGTGAAGATCGTCGGTCCGGCATCGCAGTTGAACTTGATCCGGCCGATACCGCTCGGCTTGCTCGCATCTTCCGATTTCGAGGAAGCATCCCACTCCTCCACAACAATCTCGAACCCGGCCGCCACCAGCGTATCGGGTCGGTTCGGTATGCCGAGTTTGTCGGGCAGTTTCCCGAACGGACTGACCGCCTGGTCGAAGTTGCAGACGGTTCCGTCGGCTCTGATCTCCTCTCCGTTAAAGTCGAGCGTCACTCTCCACCGGTAGGTCTTCCCCCGCTCGGGCGTGAAGGTCAGTCGCGATCCTTTCCGGTTGATGAAATTCAGATCGAGAAGGGAGAGATTGCCGGTCTTCGTATGCCGCAAATCGCCCGGACCGTGTCCGGAGAACGTCCCTTCAAAGGCCGTTCGCTTCTTCCGTTCATCAAACCGGACAGCACCGAGCTTCGATTCCTCTTCCCATATCTCGATCTTCCCTCCGGTGATCGCCTCCGGGTTGATCGCCGGCTGCACTTCTACCTGGAACCAGGGGGCGGAACTCCCTGCGACACCCTTTGCAAGCTTCGGAGAAAGCGTGATGCAGGCCGGAACGATAATGTCTTCGAGAGAACGGAGATCTCTGACCCGAATCCCTTCCTGACCATAGATCAACGGGGTTCTCCCCTTCCCGGTATCCAGTCTGATCCCGTCGGTCCCGATACCGATGCCGATACCGTCTCCACCTCCGATCAGCGGAACGACTTCACCGAAGACGAACGAACAGACTTCGCTGTATCCGTCGTTCCGGAACGTGACGCCGTTGGTCGGGTCGATCGCCCGCACACGCCAGGCATACTGCTGTCCGATGCGCAGCGGAGGTTCGGCCGGACCGTAGGAGAGGATCGGAGCGTTCAGTTGACGCGAGAAAAAGATGGGAGAAGTCTTCGCCAGCAACGCATCGTTCGGATCGATTCCCTTCGGCACCTCGGCCATCTCGAACAGATACTGCATGTTCCCCGGTCCACCGGCCGGCACACTCCACTGAAACGTGAGGAGCTGCGGCTTCAACTCCCTGACGGTGGTTCCGCAGGCCGGCAGGAGAGGACGGGGAGATTCGGCAAAGCGGATCACGAAGGTGGCGCAGCCGCTCGGCTCCTGCGGTGAAAGGGGGACAAGCGTCGTGAACTCCAGCGCACGGACGCAGATCCGGTAGGAACCTTCCGGCAGCCGCTTCGTCCGGGCCACCGTGTTCTTTTCCGTTCCGATAAACTCCACGGCATCGGCCGAGAACAACTGCAGGTCACGAAGATTCAGGTTCACCGTCGCATTCGGTCCGACGGTGATCCGGTTGCGCGGGAAATTATCCTTGGTGACGATGCGGACACCTCCGTTCAGGTTCTCGGCAAATCCGCTGAGCCGCACCTGATGGGTCTCGGCCGATCTGTTGGTCAACCGGATCAGCACCTTGTCCGGATTCGATTCCCAGATCGTCAGGTCCGGCGAGTAGGGAGGAAGCGCCGTCACGGTCACGGTGATCGGCTCTCCCTGTGCAAGGAGCAGACCGCTCATCAGCGGAAACAGAAGGAGTCCGGACCAGACCATCCTTCTCCACTTTCCTCTATGCAGATCGTGTATCATGGTTCATGCCTGTTGGCTGTTGTTTCTGTTCAATCGGCATGGCGTTTGAATTTATCTTCGGTCGGTTCGACGTTACGGCCGTTCCGCTTTCTCTCCCACCCTCAGCGAAAAGCTCCGGCTGTATGCCAGCACACCGGTCAACTCGTTGAAATCGGAATTCAGGGAGAGGTCTCCGCTACTCTGGGTGGCATAGAGTGTGAAAGTAATCAGGTCGGCATCGCTCAACCGGTAGGAAGCGTTCAGGTTCTCGTTCAGCACATCGGCCCCGGTCTCGACCCCGTTGAACTCCTGCATCGTCCGGGTATAACCGACCGAGGCGCCGATCGAAAGAGCGCTCCCGAACAATCCGGCCGATCCGTTGATCGCCCCCCCCACCGATCTGGTCACCACGGCCCGCGGCGCCTCGCCCGGCCGGAGCTCCCACATGTCACCCCTTGGCGCTCGCCGGAGCCCAAGCGGCGGCGATGTTCCGGCGATGGTTTCATCGCTAGAAAATCGTCGGGGGAAGTGCAACCGAGGGTTCGGCGCCGCG
>CBFGQN010000078.1:0-10949 GCA_965650895.1 uncultured Ignavibacteria bacterium
GTCCCGAAGAATTCCTCTCCGTATCATGAGCCGCAACAAGCCCCTTTCATCGCTATCCCCCTCGTCCCCCCCCTTTTCACCGGGCGCAACCGAAAGATTTCAAGCTCACCGGTCAGTCCATTGTTCTCCCCCTTGTACCCCCGAACTCTACAACGGCCAGTCCCGCAACAACATCTCCGTCTCTCCGGCATGATGACTTTCGTCCTTGACGATATCTTCAAGCTGCACGGCCAGTCCCTTGTCGCCGAACTCGTCCGCCTCTTTTGCCCGTTCGGTATAGTCCCGCACCGCCCGGCGTTCGGCTTCCAGAACCGCTTCGACCATGGCCCGGTTCCCCTGAACTGTGGGGACTTCCCGCGGCACGGTTGTCGGCACTCCGCCGAGCGATACGATCTTGTCGGCCAGAAGCCTGGCGTGTGTCTCCTCGTCCGGAACCTCCGACAGGAAGAACTGCTGCAACTGCGGACGGTAGGGACCGGTGACCTGTGCGGCATAGGTGATGTACTGGATAATGGCGGCGAGTTCTCCGGCCAGATCTTCGTTCAGCTTCCTGATCAATGTCTCTTTATCCATTTCATGTCCTCCGGATATGATGAACTGGTACAAGCGTAAGGTGTTTGAGCTGTGATGCTTCCATTTCCGTAAACAAAACATCCCGTTCTCTCTTCGGGTTCCTTTCCCGTGGGGGTGCGATTGGGGAATCGACTCCGTATATTCCGGCGGATCAATTTCAGGAGCATACTCTCAGGTGGAAGTTCTTTACACGGTTCTGGTCGGCATTCTGACCGGGTTTTCAGCGGGGATGTTCGGAATCGGCGGGGCGTTGCTGAGCACCCCTCTGCTCCACGAGCTTGTCGGTCTTCCGGGGCTGATCGCTCTGGCCACACCCCTTCCGGCCACTCTCCCGGCCGCTCTGTCCGGATCGTTCGTCTACTTCCGCGAACGCCTCCTGCGGGTCGATGTCCTGAAGTGGGTGCTGATCACCGGCATTCCCCTGAACGTCGGCGGAGCGTGGCTCGTCAGGTCGGCCACAGGTTCCTTCATGATGGTGCTGACCGGTATCTTTATCGTCTACTCAGCGGTTCTTTTTCTTTCGCGAAGCCGGAAGAGAAAAAAGGGGACGTTTGTTGAAGCGGCGGAGACCGGAGGGGAGGGGAGAGAAGAACATTCTCCTGTCCTCTTGCTGGGGATCGGCGGAGTTGCCGGATTCCTTTCCGGATTCCTTGCCATCGGCGGCGGCATGGTGATGGTCCCGGCTTTTGTCGGCATGCTTCGGATTCCGACAAAACAGGCGCTGGCGACATCGCTGGTCTGTGTGGCGGCCTTGTCGATTCCCGGAATCGTCACGCATCATCTGAACGGCTTTATCGACTGGGAGACGGCCGGTATTCTGTGCGCCACGGTCTTTCCGTTCAGCGCGCTCGGGGCGCGGGTAACCACGCGACTCCGCTCGGAGACCGTCGAGTTTGTCTTCGGTCTCGGCATGTTGATTTTTGCTGTCATCTTCATTCTCAGAAATCTCTGAACGTGGCATGAAGCGTTCCATAAATCTCGACAGGGAGCCGGTCCCGGATCGAAGGAAAAAAGAAAAGCCGGTCGAAACATTGCGCCCGAATGAGTGGTCGGTCGACCCTTCGGTAAAACCGAAGTCGAAGGGGAGGCGGAAGAACTGGACCAAGGAAGAGGATCGCATCCTTCGCCAGTACTACGGGACAAAAGGGGGAAAGGTGGTGGCTGCCCTGCTGGGGCGAACTCTGACAAGCGTCCAGTCCCGGGCTCTTGCTCTGGGAATTCCCGGCATCAAGAAAGGGTGGTCGCATAAAGAAGAGGTGTTTCTCCGCAGAAACTACGGCCGTATGACTGCGATCGAGATCGCCCGGCGGTTGAAGCGGACCGAGCAGAGCGTGCGCGGGCACCTGCATGAGCTGGGACTGACAGGTGAGGCGAGTGCTCCCTGGACCGAGGAGGAAGTGGCCTATCTGCGGAAGCATTACGACACTGCCACCTACAGGCAACTGGCTGAAGAGTTGGGGCGGACCGAGGATGCGGTACATTTGAAAGTTGCGCGGATGGGACTGACAAAAAACGTCATGGTCTCGCCGACCGAAAAGGACGTTCGCTGGATCGTCAGGAACTTCGGGAAGATCCCCTTCACCGATATGGCCCGGAAGATCGGATGCAGTACGAGCACCATACAGCGGGTTGCCGAGCAGTACGGACTCCGCGCCCGACCGACGAGTCGTCCGTGGACGAAAGAGGATGATGAGTATATGCGGAAGTACTACGGCACGATCACCCGGAAGGAAATGGCCGAAAGACTGGGGCGGACGCTGGTGGCCGTCCAGTTCCGGGCAACCGATCTGGGGCTGACGCGGGAGAATCGCAGGAAGGACTGGACCGAGGAGGAGCATGCGTTGCTGAAGAAGTACTACCGGAAGAAGAGCGGAGCGGAACTGGTCGCAATGTTCGGACGCTCGCAGGGGGCGATCGAAGCGAAGGCTGCCGCTCTCGGTCTGACCGAGAGCAACTTCTGGTCCGAAGAAGAGGACGCCTTCCTGCGCGAACATTATCGCAAGTCGACGGCGGCTGATATTGCCCGCAGACTCGGGCGCTCGGTTCAGGGGGTACGGGTGCGGGCAAAGAAGTTGAATCTGACGCGCCCCAAAGTTTTCTGGAGCGACGAAGAACTGAAACTGGTCGAGGAGTGGGGCGCAACCAGGACACCGGCCGAAATTGCCGCAGCTCTGGGGCGAACGGAGAAAGCGGTACGGCAGCAACTCTACCAGCGGAAGAAGGGGGCGGAGAGTGTCTGAGTCTGGGAGTGTCGGAGTGTGTGGGTGTGAGAGTGAATGAGAGAGAGAGTATCTGCGTGTTGCGGCTTCAGTGCGATGGGGAGTTCCGCACTTCCGATCGCATCCTTTCTCACTGCTGCCCCTCTTGCATCCGTTCTCCTCACCCTTGTCCTTTCAAAAACATCAACAACCGTTTATGCTCTGTTTGAAAATACCGTCACAACCTCGCTGGATCGCGAACGCACAGATCGATCTCCACAGAATCATGGTCGACCATGCCCACTGCGAGAAGAAGGCGGCCGCAAACGCGATGGCGTTGATCAATCGCTATCCGGAGCGGGATCTGCTGGTGCGGAAGATGTTCGATCTGATCGATGAGGAGATGGAGCATTTCCGCTATGTCTATGAGATGATTCGTGAGCGGGGGGGAGAACTGAAGCGGGACCCGGGAGATCCGTACGCCCAGGCGCTTCACAAGCTGATCCGCAAGAACGAGCCGCAGAAGATGCTGGACCATCTGCTGGTGGCCGCCCTGATCGAAGCCCGCTCATGCGAGCGGTTCAGAATCCTGAGCGAACACATTCCCGATGCCGGACTTGCCTCCTTCTACGCTTCGCTGCTGGCCTCCGAAGCCGGTCACTACCGGGTTTTCTGCGACATCGCAAGGGAATATTATCCCGAAGAAGAGGTGCGCCGACGGCTTGACGAACTTGCCGATCTGGAGGCGGAAATTGTGCGAAACCTGCCGAACGAACCGATGATGCACGGATAGGGGAAGGGGAAAGCGAACCTTCAAAAAGGAGTTCATCCGGCAGAACGAATACATTTCCTGCTTGATCTTCCCTGAAAATCCTCCTATCTTTCCACTGTCCTGTTTCATTAGGTGGGGCAACGTACAGCATACATTATGGATGATCCTTCTTCTGGTAGTACCGATCTTATAGACCCCCCTCAGGGGTCGACCCGACCCTGTTCACAACCGCGCGGAGGCACGAAGAGTTGAAATGGTTGATCCTGTTCTGGGTATCGTCATTACGATTATTCTTGTTCTTGCCAACGGTTTCTTCGTCGCCGCCGAATTCGCCATCGTCAAAGTTCGCGCATCGCAGATAGAACTTCGTGTGCTGACCGGAAGCAAGACGGCGAAGATGTCGCAGACGCTGATCACGCATCTGGATGCCTATCTCTCGGCCACGCAGCTCGGCATCACGCTGGCTTCGCTCGGTCTCGGCTGGGTTGGCGAACCGATCGTCTCCCGGCTTATCGTCGGAGCGATGCATCTGTTCGGATATTCCGGCGGAGAGGAGCTTGCCCATGCGATTGCCCTGCCGGTCGCCTTCATGGCGATCACGATCCTCCATATCGTTCTGGGAGAACTGGCTCCGAAATCGCTGGCGATTCAGCGTCCTGAACAGACGACGCTGATAATTGCCTATCCGCTCCGTTTCTTCTATATCCTTCTGCGTCCTTTCATCGCCGTGCTCAACGGACTGGCCAACCGGCTGCTCCGGCTTGTCGGCATCCAGCCGGCCGGAGCGCACGAACATGCCCACTCGAACGAAGAGATTCGTCTGCTGCTGGAGCAGAGTCGCGAGGGAGGAACGATAGAGGATGCCGAGCACGAACTGCTGGAGAACGTCTTCGAGTTCCGTGACAAGATCGTCAAGGAAGTGATGGTCCCGCGCACCGAGATCGTGGCGCTGGATGCCGCCGATCCGGCCGACGAACTGGCCAAGACGATCATCGAGGACGGCTACACGCGGATGCCGGTCTATCACGATTCGCTCGATGAGATTATCGGCATCGTCTACTCGAAGGACCTGATCACGCTGAAGGAACACAGCGACCTGATTATCCTTGAAGATCTTCTCCGCCCGGTCTACTTCGTTCCGGAAACCAAACCGATCGCCGATCTGTTACGAGAGTTCCAGCGCCGGAAGATTCATCTGGCGATTGTCGTCGACGAGTTCGGCGGCACCGCCGGAATCGTGACGCTGGAAGATATTCTGGAGGAACTCGTCGGCGAAATCCAGGATGAGTACGACGACGAGCCGGTGGATGTCGAGCGGATCGACGACGGTGTCTATATCGTCAACGCCTCGATCTCCGTGGCCGATGCGAACGACGAGATCGAAGGCTTCGTTCTCCCCGAAGGGGAAGACTACACATCGGTCGGCGGCCTGGTCACCAAGTGGTTCGGACGCATTCCGTCGGAAAACGAATCGTTCGAGCGGGATCAGGTCCGGATGACCGTTCTGAAGACCAGCAACAACCGGATCGAACAGGTGCAGATCGAGGACCTGAACCGGGATGAACTCTATAACGGTCTGGAGGCGTTCAGGGAGGAGAAGGAGAACGAGAGGGCCCGGGAAGGGTAGGGCCGGTGGGTCTGTGTCGGACAGAGGGGGTTGACCGAATCATGCCGCGATCTCCGTGCGACGAACGGTAGCGGGTTGTTCAGTCCTTCCGTCGTATCTTTTGCCGATCGGCGCCTTTAACTAATACAGGGGCGCCGATCATCATTTCAGGATTTCCGAACGCTATCTCAATGGGAGTCGATACCATCGTGAACGAGTCAGATTTCAAACGGACGCTTATCACCAGTGCCTTGCCGTACGCCAACGGCTACTGTCATCTCGGGCATCTGGCCGGAGCGTATCTGCCTGCCGACATCTATACCCGGTTTCTGCGGTCGTGCGGCGAAGAGGTGATCCACATCTCCGGTTCGGACGAAAACGGTGTGCCGATCACGATCTCGGCCGACCGTGAAGGAGTTACGCCGCAAGAGATCGCCGACAAATACCACGCCGAGAACGAGCGAGCCTTCCGCGCCCTCGGCATCGACTTCGACAAGTTCGGCAGGACGAGCTGGAAGAAACATCACGAGACCGCACAGGCCTTCTTCCTGGCTTTGTGGGAGGCGGGATATTTCACCGAGAAGGAGGAACAGCAGTTCTATGATCCGGTTGCCGGACAGTTCCTGCCGGATCGCTATGTGGAGGGGGTCTGTCCGAACTGCGGATACGACAAGGCCCGGGGAGATCAGTGCGACAACTGTTCGGCGACATACGACCAGATCGCACTGAAAAGTCCGGTCAGCAAGATCTCGGGCGTCACGCCGGAGTTGCGGACGACAAAACATGCCTATCTGAAGCTGGGAGAATTCCAGAAGCGACTCGAAGCCTTCGTTGAAAGTCACCGGGACGAATGGCGCGACCACGTCCTTCAGCAGTCGCGAAGCTGGCTGAAGGGGGGGCTGGGAGACCGGGCGATGACCCGTGACCTGCAGTGGGGGATCGATGTCCCGGTGGAAGGGTACGAGAACAAGAAGCTCTACGTCTGGTTCGACGCCCCGTTCGGCTACATCACCAACACGAAAGTTCTCTGCGAGGAACAGGGAGATCCGGAGGGATGGCGTCGGTGGTGGCAGGATTCGGCCACCCGCTACGTTGCCTTTATCGGCAAGGACAACATCGTCTTTCACACGCTGATTTTCCCGGCAACCCTGATGGGCTACAACGACTACGCCGCCAGACAGACTGCTGACGGCGAGACGACCGAGCGCTATATCCTTCCGGACAACGTCCCGGCCTGCGAGTTCCTGAACCTTGAAGGACGGAAGTTCTCCAAGTCGAACAACTGGGGGATCGACGTGCGTGACTACGTGGCCGAATACGATCCGGATCCCCTCCGCTACACGCTGGCCGCGAATATGCCGGAGAACAAGGATGCCGACTTCACCTGGCGGGAATATCAGGCGCGGCTCAACAACGAACTGGCCGATATCCTCGGCAACTTCGTCAACCGGACCACGACGTTTGTCCAGCGTTACTACAACGGCGAGGTCCCCCCGCTGACGACTTCCGACAAGGAGGATATGGTGCGGCAGCTTCTGTCGCAGGATCTGGAACATTTTGCCGAGAACCGGGCGCCGCGCGACATCGTGCTGCACGATCTGAGGCCGAAGTTCATGAAGTATTTCACCGAGTCCGATCTGGTGATGCTGCTGGAACTTGCCCAGGCGCCGGCCCGGGTCGCCGAATGCTACCGCTCGTTCCGTTTTCGCGATGCGGTGCTGGAGACGATGAATGTGGCCCGTGCGGCGAACAAGTATTTCAACGATGCCGAGCCGTGGCGCACACGGAAGGAGGACCCGGAGGCGTGCGGCAGGACGCTGAATATCTGTCTGCAGGTTGTCCGGTCGCTGGCGATTCTCTTCGAGCCGCTGATTCCCTTTACGTCGCGGAAGTTGATGGAATCGCTGAACATCGAGAAGGGGGCGGGGGATACCTGGTGGAGCGCCGCCGAGCTTCATCTGCGGACCGGACACAAAATCGGAGAGCCTGCGATCCTCTTCGAGAAGTTTACGGATGAACAGGTGGAGAAAGAGGTTGCGAAACTCGGCGCTCCGGCCGGGGTGGAGAGTGGAGAGGAAGAAGTGGAGGTGGAGCTGAAGCCGGAGGTATCGATCGAGGATGTGATGAAGCTCGACCTGCGCGTGGCCACGGTGATCGAAGCCGAGAAGGTGAAGAAATCGAACAAGCTGCTGCGGCTGCAACTCCGGATCGGCAATCTCCGGCGACAGATCGTGGCCGGCGTGGCCAAGGGGTACAAGCCGGAGGACCTGATCGGCAGGCGGATCGTGGTGGTGGCCAACCTGAAACCGGCCACGCTGATGGGAGTGGAGTCGCAGGGGATGCTTCTGGCGGCAAACGCTCCCGGCGGTTCCGATGAACCGCCGATTCTGCTGACCCTGATGGATGAGAGAGGGGCCGACGGATACGAGGTGAGATAAAGAGCCATCTGACGGAGATCGGATGTCAGGGATCGGACTATCGGTCCCTGACTCCGATCCCGATTCCCGACCCTTTCCGGTCTCCTCCCGTCTCGAATGCAGCGAAACCGACCAACCATTCCGGATCTGAAT
This sequence comes from uncultured Ignavibacteria bacterium, assembly GCA_965650895.1. Lineage (GTDB taxonomy): Bacteria > Bacteroidota > Ignavibacteria > OLB7 > OLB7 > JAGWAZ01. The sequence continues at coordinate 7,720 of CBFGQN010000078.1, forward strand.
TCCTTCTATGCTTGTCGTAAAATTCGGCGGATCGATTCTCAACAACGCTCACGGACTCCGCACCGCCTGCAACGAGGCAAGGCGGCTTCCCCGTCCGTTGCTCCTTGTCGTCAGTGCTTTTGCCGACGTCACCAATCGTCTTGAGCGGATAGCGGCGACGGCTCTCGGGGAGAAGGAGAGGGCAGGGGAAATGGTCGTCGAGTTGTTCGAGGATCATCATGCCGTTGCGCGGGAAACCTTGTCTGACGAAGCGCTGATTCAGTGGGAGGAGCAGGCGGACGAATGGCGCCGACGGCTGGAGCAAATCATTGAAGGACTTTCCATTGTCGGCGAACTTTCCCCCCGCACACTCGATCTTATTGTCCATTTCGGCGAGCGGCTCTCCTCCTCGCTGGTCGGGGGGGTGCTGGGTGCCCCGGTCGTCTCGGCAACCGAGCTTCTGATCACCGACGAGAACCACCGGTTTGCCCGGGCCGATCTCCGCCTCAGCGGTGAACGTATCCGGGAACGACTCTCTCCGTTATTGCACGCCGATTTGAATTCCGCTGATGTGAAGAGGGAAGAAAACGAAGAAGAAGGAAAGAATGAAAGGGGCGTATCTGAGTTCGGAGCGGAGGGATTGATCGTCACCGAAGGGTATATCGCCCGCGGCCGGCACGGAGAGATCACAACGATGGGGCGTGAGAGTTCCGACTTCTCCGCAACGCTGTTCGGTGAACTTCTCGGGGCTTCGGAGGTTCGTATCTATACCGGGGTTCCGGGCATCATGACGGCCGATCCGGCCCTGGTTCCCGGGGCACGCACAATTCCGCAGATGAGCTACGGGATGGCGCAGGAGATTGCACTGCTCGGCGCAAAAGTCATCCACCCCCGCACCGTTCGTCCGGTCGAACGGGCCGGTATCCCCCTGGTTTTCAACGATATGAACGGAGCCCGGACGGTTATCGGCAGCGAAGGGGAGAGCGACACGTTCTCGATCACCCTGTTGAGCGATGCCTCCCTTCTGACGTTCAGGATTGCCCGGACCGATGCCGACGTCACCGGGCTTCTGGAGCGGATTGCCGGAACCGTGCCGGTGATCCGGTTCACCCGTTCCGGACGGACGCTTCACGTTCTGACGCCGGTGCCGGTGAGCGACCCCGGGCGACCGGTTCGTGAGGAGGGGGGGGAGGGGCTTGTCGTCGAGTACCGGACGACGCCGACCGCTCTGGTGGCCTGCGTTCGGGAAGGAGGGATTACCGCAGAGGATGCGCTCCGTTTTATCTCCGCTCTCTCCCGGGAGTCGATTCACTCGGTCTGGAGCGATTCCGGCGAGCGATCGATTTGTGCCCTTGTACATCCCGACCGATCCGGCGATATTGTCGGCGCATTGCACCGGCAATTTCCGGTCGGATCATGAGTCACTCGCCGCAGGCTCACGCGCACACCGTTGAAACGCATGGAGAACACAGAGACCAGAATACCCGGAACGTTCCTTCTCGCAATTGCGATCCTTTTCTGTTCGGCCCGGTCTCTTGATGCGCAAATCCCGACCTTCCCCGATTCGCTTCGTCCGCAGTCTCTTGTGGCCCGGACCGAACGCTTTTCCTCGACCCACAACGCCTCCCTTGCGTTCGATTATCACATCCGTCAGGCTCCGTTCAGCGGATTATTCCGCACCTATGTCCTTTCATCGACGACGCTTCTCGGCTCGCCGATCACCCGCGACCAGGTCGACCTGATGGCCGACATGCAGTATGAACTCCCCTCGCCGGTCAACCTGTTCCTGCTGATCGAGGGGACGATGACCAACGATGCCGGGAACGATGAACTGATTCCGGGACTGAACAACACGGCGGTCACCTTTGCCGGAGTCGGCGGACGGGCGGACGACGGGAAGGGGAATCACGCCGCCCTTGCCTTCGGAGGAGCCTACAACCGACAGTTGAACACCGAAGATGCCGGAGGAGCGTTCTACGGAGAGTTTGCCGGACACAGGAACATCGGCGGATATAACTTCCGGGCCGAGGGGAACGGTCGCTGGCACAACACGTCGCCGCGCATCAACGGCAATATGATCTTCAATGCCGCTCTCGACCGGGACTTCGGCGACGGCGTCTATCTTTCGGCGGTTGCCGACTGGGAGCTGGATCACGACGACCTCTATATCAGGCGGCGTGAGGAGGATATCCTTCAGTACGGAGGGGAGACGTTCGAGGGGATTCTGAAGCGACGGGAACGACGATTCCGGTTCGGTTCGTTTCTCCTCTATCCGGTAAGCGACCGGCTCGGCTTCGATGCCGATGTCTCGGTCACCAGCAACGGCATCGGGCGGTGGGAATCGGAGGAGGGACTGCCGCCGACACCACGCGAGCCGGAGCCCTACCGGTACGATCAGGAGGATGCCTCGGTCGGCGGGTCGATCGGTTCGTGGTACGATCTCCCCCGGTTCCATCTGGGAGCCCGGCTTAGCTACCGAACCAGTCAGCAGCGGAATCTGGTCGATCCGGTCGGAGATGTCCCCGACATCGAACTCCGCAGAAAACGCCGGACAAGCGCATCGAACGATTATCTTTCCAGCTATCTCCTCCTCTCGGGCAATGCAGAATATCGTCCCGGTCGTCACGATACGATCGGTCTGCGGGGCTCGGTCGGCATCTACCGTTACGACACCCCCGACACCACCAACTATTTCGACAAGGACGAGCAGACGGTCACCTCCGAGATCCGCTACGCCCGTCGCTTCAGTCGGCTTCTGACGTTCGAGGCGACCGGACAGATCTTCCTCACGCATCTGGTCTATCTGTTCGGACAGAACAGCAACGACAACAACTGGAACCGGGTGGTCCGGCTGTCTCCGGCGGTCTGGTATCATTTCCCCGATATTCTGCTGAACCGGATGACCGCCGAGCTGACCGCGAACTATACCGATTACGATTTTGAAGGGCGGACCGGAAACATCCGGGGAAGATCGTTTCGCGAACTTGCGATTCAGGACTCACTTGTTCTCTATCTTACGCGGAAATACGGTCTGGTCACCTCCGGCGAGATCAGGATTGCCGAACGGGGGAGCTTTAGCTGGAAGGAGTTTGCCGAGAGTCTGCTGGAGAGGACGCGGACCGAGTTGCTTGAACTGGAACTCTTCTCCGGTCGCGACGGCGGCTCGCAGTTCGGCGTCGGAGGAAAGCTGTCCCGTGTCCGGACCTTTCGGACCGATCCGCGAGGAGAGATGTTCCCCTTCTCCGACCGGA
>CBFGQN010000079.1:0-10911 GCA_965650895.1 uncultured Ignavibacteria bacterium
ACGCCTCTCGCGAGAACTCGCCGTTCAGCTCCACCGGACTGTAATGCTCACGTTCGAGCATGGCGCCGATAATGCCGCTGATCACTCTCTCTTTTTCCGGATCCGGTTCTTTTCCCTCTTGTGCATGGAGGGTCGGCAAGGCAACGAGGCTGAGAAGGAGGTACAAAAGGAATGTACCTGGATACATACGGGATTGATGCTTCATCAAAACAATCTTTTATGGTACAAGTAGAACGTGATTCTGTCTGTTGGGACGAGAACATTCGGCGAATGTTCTCTGCGATGACGTGAATATCCGGCTCCTATTTCATCGTGCGGTATGCCCCGGCCGACACAAGGGAGAGAGCATCTCCTGCCGTCGGTTCGATTATCTCCGGTCTTACCCCTTTTGCCGTTTGGGATTTGCCGGTCGGATGTCAAGCTCCCGGATCAGCGCACGCTCCGGCAGGACGAGAGCATGCCGGACTGTAACGGCCACATCCTCCGGTTGCAGGATAGACTCCCGATCGGGGGGCGATGTTCCGACCTCGTCGAAGAACGGTGTGTCGACCGAGCCGGGAGTAATCGTGATAACCCGGACGTTCTTCGACCGAGCCTCGTGAAAGACCGATTCCATCAACCCCATCACACCGAACTTCGAGGCGCAGTAACCTCCTCCCCCGGCAAACCCGTTCCTTCCGGCAAGCGAGCTGATCGTGACGATAGCCCCTCCCTTTCCCTGCTCATACATCCGGGCCAATCCATACTTTGTCGCCAGGAAGACTCCCCGCAGATTCACGGCAATCATTCCGTCGAACTCCTCGGCCGTCATTTCATCGACCGGTTTGAACCGGCCGTAACCGGCGTTGTTCACCAGCATGTCGAGCGACCCGAACTCCTCAACGGTCCGCTCGATTGCGTTCCGCATATCTTCCTCGACGGTCACATCTGCCGGCAGCACCAGCGACTTCGTCCCTTCCGGAAGAGACGCCGCCACCTCACGCAACTTCTCTTCGCGGCGTGCCATAAGTGCAACGTTCGCCCCGGCTTCGGCAAGCGAGCGGGCAATGGCCGCTCCGATGCCGGAGGAGGCTCCGGTGATGAGAACGGATTTCCGGTCGAGCATAACGGATACCTGCGGGATAGTTCAACAGCATGTGTTCAGGGAAGATAGAGAAATGTTGTCGTTGATCCATCCCTCCGGGTGTGCCCGACTCAATTCCGCCCATCCAGATAAGAAGTTCTCCCCTCTCGGGTGTCTTTTAGCAAACCAGTCCACACAAACGCACCTGCAACGAGGCCATTATGAAACAGGTTCCTTTCTGCCGTCCTGCGTGGCTTTCCCTCCTCACCCTGTCCCTTGTCTTCACCTTCCTGATGGAAGCGGAACTTCAGGCTCAGCCGCGATATTATGATAACTGGTTCTTCGGGGACAGTGCCGGATTGAATTTCTCCACCCGCACTCCCCGCCCTCTGAGAGGTGCTATTTCGCGACAGGACTCTCTGCTGACCATAGAAGGGACCGCCTCGATCAGCGATCCGTGTACCGGGCAATTGCTGTTTTATACTGACGGGTCAACTGTGTGGAACCGGCAGCATGAGGTGATGAAGAACGGAACGGGATTGAAGAGTTGCTTCAGCAGCACCCAGGCGGCACTGATCGTGCCGACACCGGGAGACCCTCATCATTACTACATCTTCACGGCCGACTGCGGATCATACGTCGATCCACCCAATGACGGCATCAACTATTCCATTGTCGACATAACCGGAGACAACGGGCTGGGTGAAGTTACAATGAAGAACATCCTGTTGCTTGAAACGGCCACCGAGAAACTGGCAGGCATCCGTCACGGTAACGGCACGGACTTCTGGGTGGTCGCATATCAGGAGGAGACGTTCAACTATCATGCCTGGCTCGTCTCCTCAGACGGCATTTCCGATCCGGTTATCACATTCATGCTCTCTCCGTTATCAAGGGACGGTTCTACTATCGGTTATCTGAAGGCTTCCCCGAACGGACAGTGGCTGTTTGCAGTGCAAACCGGTACCGGTAAGGGGTTGCTCATGGAGTTCGACAATCTTACCGGAAGAATTACAAGGCCGATTGCCCGGTTGCCATCGTACTATGGAGCAAGTTTTTCACCCAACAGCGAATATCTTTTCGTGGCTCCTTTCACAGGTACAGGGTTAGAACGAACCGATCATTTCCTGCGTTACACAGTCTCCTCCGGTGATTCCGCAACCATCGTTGCAAGCGTGAAGTTGATCGGCAAGTTTCCCTTGAGCACGGGGATGCAATTGGCACCGGACGGAAACATTTATATCGCGCTCCCTCCGAATCGTGTCGGACTCTTTCTGGGCCCCAATTACAACTCCGTTGTCTTTCGCGATTCCGGAATCGTCTTTCCGACGAGACCGCAAACTCCCGAAAAGGGTTTTGTGACGGCTGGTCTGCCGAACTGTATCGATGGCTTCCTTCTGCCCGACACTGCCTTCGAACGGGAACGTCAAAGCAGCTACGACACCACTATTTGTCCCGGTACCCCCGTCCGTCTGCACGCATCAAAGGGGATCGGCTATCAGTGGGAGCCATCACCTGATCTCAACTGCCTGGACTGCAGAACCCCCTTTGCTTTTCCGACAACGTCGACCTCCTACTTCGTCACCATACAAACACCGTTCGGCTGTGATCTGTATGATACGGTGAATGTTATCGTTCACGATCTTCCGCCGGTTGATGCTGGTCCCGACCAGATGATTTGCGGTTCGGGGAGCATCCGACTGCGTGCCTCGGGAGGAGTGAACTATTGGTGGGATGACTCTCCCGATCTGAGCTGCATCGACTGTGCCAATCCCGTAGCAACACCGACACAGACCACTACCTACTTCGTTACCGTATGGGATGCCGAGGGATGCCAAGCCCGCGATTCAGTCACTATCACCGTGCATCCATATCCGGACATTGCAGCAGGCAACGACACGACCGTCTGTTCGGGGACCGAGGTCCGGTTATCGGCAACCGGAGGGACAGACTATCGCTGGGAAGAGTCACCTGACCTGAGTTGCACCGACTGTGCCGATCCTGTTGTTGCACCGACAGAAACCACCACCTACAGCGTCACCGGATTCAGTGTCGCGGGATGTGCAAAGAGGGATTCGGTCACGGTCTTTGTCTCCCCTCTCCCCGAACTTGCAGTTGGAGATGATCGGAAACTCTGCCGGGGAGACTCCATCCGTCTGTATGCCGAGGGGAGTACGCGTTATCTATGGGAGCCGAGCGAAGGTCTGAGTGCCGCAGACATCTCATCCCCCCTCGCCTTCCCAGCAACGACAACCACCTACAGAGTCACGACATGGAATACGCAGGGATGCGCAGCCGTCGACAGTCTGACGGTCTTCGTCAGAGACCCGCAAGTCGTTCCCCTTCGCATTGATCGCCGGTACCGCACTTACAGCGGAACACCTCTGATTATTCCGGTGGAACTCTCCGACAGCCTTTCTTCATCCGACATCACCGAACTCGACTTCGAACTGGGGTACGATCCGGATATCATGATCCCCGACCCGGAATCATTCGCGCGCCTGCTCGACGGAACGCTTCTTGAAGGATGGGATGTGGAACTCCGCGAGCATGACCGGGGCCGACTGATGCTGACGCTTCGTGCCCCGGTCGGCGCATTCCTTTCCGGCAAGGGAGATCTGCTCCGACTTGAAGCTCGACTCTATCTTTCGCGTGTGCGCGGAACCGAGCTTCCCTTCCGGCTCCGTTCATCCAGCCACTGTATCACCTTCATTGAAGAGGCCGGATATGCCGAACTTGACTCTATCTGCGGACTCAACTTCCGGCTCATCGAGGCAAACGTGGAGAAATACGTTCCGCCAACCACTTATCCGAACCCCGCACGTGATCTGCTCACGTTCGAGTTCGGTCTCGGACTCGATGGACCGGCCCGCCTCGAAGTCTTCGACGTGCAAGGACATCGGGCTGCAGTCTTGCTTGATGAACCCCTGCAGCCCGGCGGCTACAGCCTCGACTGGGATGTGCGCGATCTGCCGGCAGGCGTCTACTGGTACCGACTAACCAGCGGAAGCTGGAGTGGGGAGGGTCGATTTGTGATACGGCAGTAGCTCCGGCTTGCAAAGTCCGGCGCAAAGAGATACTTTATCGGGCAACGTTCGATGCCATACAACATCCTCCCACCCGGTTCGAGCATCCAAGACACAGAACCACGGAGTGAATCATGACCACGATTCGACGACGTGCGCTGGCTCTGGTTCCCTTCCTGGCAGCCTCGCTCTGCCTTGCTGTTTCTGTTGCTCCGGCTCAGCAATCGCACTACTATGATATCTGGTATTTCGGCTACCTGGCCGGACTGGATTTCCGATCCGGATCTCCGGTTCCGGTAAGCGGATCGCTCTATACCAACGAGGGGAGCGCATCGATCTGCAATCCCCGGACAGGCGACCTGTTGTTCTATACAGAGGGTGTCAGCATCTGGAACCGCGAGCACAAGGTGATGAAGAACGGACTGGGGTTGATGGGGCACTACAGCAGCACCCAGTCGGCACTCATCGTTCCGAAGCCGGGAAGCCCTCATCTGTTCTATGTGTTTACGGCCGAACCGGGCCCCTATATCAATGCCTCCTCGGACGGCGGTATCCGTTATTCGATGGTAGACATGGAGGGGGACAGCGGAAGGGGAGAAGTCGTCGAGAAGAATCATCTGCTTCTGGATCAGGCACTTGAGAAACTTGTTGGAGTCAGGCACTGCGACTACATGTCCTACTGGGTTATCGGGCATGAAGCGCTGACCGACCGGTTCTTTGCCTGGAAAGTATCTGTCGACGGCATCAGCCCTCCGGTCATTTCCAGTGCGGGACAGACGAACCCGGCCTCGAACTACGCTTCCTATATCGGCTCTCTGAAGGCTTCTCCGGACGGCACCCATCTCTTCTCGATCATCACCTCGGAGAAGTCGGGGGAACTGCTGCGATTCAACCCTTCCACCGGTGTCGTCGGCCCGGTCATCGCCGAACTCCCGGCAGAATACGGATCCAGTTTCTCCCCGAACAGCCGTTTTCTATACGTTCCCGCCATCCTCAATTCCGGTGGCGTTCTGACCCAGTATGATCTTGAAGCTCCCGGAGGGGTTGAGAGAAGCGGCGTTGCAATCGATACCTTCTCCGTGGGAACCAGCGCAACCGTTGCATCGGTGCAGATCGGACCGGACGGAAAAATCCATCTGTTCTATAGCACCTACTGGGGCATCGTCAACAATCCGGATCGCCCCGGGGCGAAAAGCAATTACACCGAGCACTCCGGCGTGCACGAGGCTGCGAGCAGCGGCCCGAATTGCATCGACGGTTTCTTCGCAACCAGACCGCTTGAACCATGTATCGAATGTACCGATGCCGACTTCACACAGAGCGACATCCACATATGCATCGGCGAAACGGTCAGCTTCCGTGACCAGAGCCCCGGCAATCCCACCTCATGGTTCTGGCTGTTCGAGGGGGGAGAACCGGGTTCATCGATTCGGCAGCATCCCCCGAGTATCCGTTACGACTCGGCAGGCGAATTCCTGGTCCGGCTCATCGTATCGGACGATACGGAAGCCTGCCTGGATTCCGCAAAAGTTATCGTACACGCGCTCCCCGAAACGGATGCCGGAGCAGATCAATTGATCTGCCCCGGCGATACGATCAGACTGCAAGGGAAAGGAGCCCAAACCTTCCACTGGTCACCGTCGGAAAGTCTGAGTTGTGAAGACTGCCCCGATCCCAGAGCCTTTCCCGAGACCACAACCACCTATTATCTCCGAGGGGAAGACGAGTTCGGATGCCGGAGCATCGACAGTCTGGTTGTTGAAGTGCTGCCGGAACACATATCGGTCTCTTCCGACACGTCCATCTGCGACGGCACCAGCGTGATGTTGTACGCCGAAGGGAGAACCGACTTCCGGTGGACTCCCTCGAAGGGTCTGAGTTGCGACAATTGTCCGAACCCGGTCGCCTCCCCCGAGGAGACGACAACCTATATCGTGGAAGGGAGTCTGGACGGCGGCTGTATCAGCATCGACTCGGTCGTGGTATATGTCGGCACACCCCCCACCGTGGAGGCCGGAGAGGATCGGTTGCTCTGCATCGGCGACTCGGTACAACTCGACGGCTCCGGTCAGGGCTCCCGTGAGTGGACCCCTTCTTCCAGCCTGAGCTGCCGCGATTGTCCCCGGCCATTTGCCTTCCCGACGACATCGACCACATACTACCTTACCGTAACGAACGAGAGCGGATGTACCGGCACCGATAGTGTGAGAGTGGAGGTTGTTGGTGGGGAGATGAGGGCAAATCCGGATACCACGATCTGTCCCGGCGAGCAGGTTCAACTCCACGCCTCCGGAAGACAGAACTACCAGTGGACTCCCCGAACCGGACTGAGTTGTGATACGTGTGCCGATCCCATCGCCTCTCCTGCGGTGACAACCCACTATATAGTGGAAGGAAGCACCGGGGAATGCGTAAGCTATGATACTGTCGTCGTCACTGTACATGACATCGTTGCCGACGCAGGGACCGATACCACCATCTGCCTCGGCGACAGTCTGCAGTTCAGAGGGAGCGGTGGAACAGACTATCTCTGGATACCGGCCGACGGCATGTCCGGGGAGGATATGAGCTGCCGCAACTGTCCCGACCCCATCGTCCGACCGATACGAACCCGCACCTACCTTCTGAGAGTCACCGACTCCACCGGATGTATCGCGTGGGATTCGATCACCATCTATGTGACAAATGCAGGGACGCTTACCGCCCGCGGAGACACTTCCTTCTGTCCCGGCGGAACCGCATACCTTTCGGTTGAAGGGGCTGCAACCTATCAGTGGTCATCCTCGATCACTCCGGCTATGCTGAGCTGCAGCGATTGTCCGAACCCGATCGCCACGCCCGAGGTATCGACGACCTACTACGTGATCGGCACCAATGCCGACGGAGAGTGTCCATCGCTCGACTCGGTCACCGTCACTGTTCATCCTCTCCCCATCGCCGACGCAGGTGAAGATACCACTCTCTGTCCGGGACAAACCGTTCGGCTCCTCGCATCCGGCGGGGTTCGCTACCAATGGGACAGCACAGCCGGACTCAGTTGCCTCGACTGTCCGGATCCGCTGGCGGTTCCCGTGACGGCGACGACATACAGGGTGACCGTATACAACGATCAGGGATGTGCCGCCCGCGACTCGGTCCGGGTTGATCTCCATCCTCCTCTACTGGTGTCGGCAGGGGAAGACCAGAAGATCTGTCGCGGCGACAGTGTAATTCTCCATGCTGAAGGGGGCGTTCGTTTGCAATGGTTGCCGGAGGAATGGTTGAGTTGCACCGATTGTCCGAGCCCTCAGGCATTTCCGGAAGAGACGACAACCTATCACGTTATCGCCTGGAATGCCGAAGGGTGCGAAGCCCGCGACAGCGTGACGGTTGTTGTCCGCGAAGAGTCGGAGATCCTTCGTCTTCGTATCGGTCGCAAGTATCAGGGGTATACCGGCGAGTCACTGATCATACCGGTGGAATTGCTTGACCCGCCCGGCACAGCCGATATCACCGAGCTTGAGCTCGAGTTGAACTATGACCCCCACATTATGATCGTCGATCCGGGTTCGATCGAACGACTGCTCGACGGAACGCTCCTTGAAGGATGGGAGGTCGAAAGGGAACAGCATGAAAACGGCACACTTGTAGTGAGGCTGCGGGCTCCGGTCGGCACAACACTGACCGGAGCAGGCAATCTGCTGAAGTTTGAAGGCCGTTTGTACCTGTCCAGGGTTGCCGGAACGCTTCTGTCATTCGAGGTGCGGACACCGAACCGATGCGTCACCTTCGTTGAGGAGGCAGGATATGCGGAGCTGGATTCGATCTGCGGACTGAACTTCCGGATGATCGAGGCGAACGCAGAAAAGTACGTTCCGCCGATCGCCTACCCGAATCCGGCAACCGAGCGGGTAACGGTCGAATTCGGTCTCGGCCTTGACGGTCCTGTCCGTCTTGAAGTCTTCGACATGGGAGGAGAACGGATCGGCCTGCTTCTCGATGAATGGTTGGGGCCGGGACGTTACAGCGTTGAGTGGGATGTCCGCAACATCCCCTCCGGAACCTACTGGTATCGATTGGCTTGCGGTAACTGGAGCGGAACGGGGCAGATCAACATCACTCAATAAACAGCCGTTGCCCGATCCCTCGCCTTTGCTCCCCGAACAACCCAACAGTACGCGGAGGAGACGGGAGCATATTTCCACGGCATCCTTTTAAACTTCCCCACATAAGTCCTGTTCTGCCTCTCCGGATTTTTCACCGGTCGGAAAGACCTTTTCCGTATTACACCACAATCTCAACGGAGACAATGAATGGCTAACGTTCGACAACTCTCTTCACTTCTTGCACTTTTTCTCTTCCCGCTTATTTCCGGATGCGGCGACTCAGGCACAAATCCCGATCCACAGGACAACACCTTTCCGAAGTAAGGGATAGCCGAGCTGAACGTGCAGGATCCGCTCCGCCACAGTTACGATTTCATCCGGGCCGGATACAACGGCATTGTCGAGGAGGACGAAATCCGGAATGCGGGCCAGCATATCAACTATAACATCTACACTCCCGGAGCCTTTACGGTCGGCATTCAGGGTGGGGAAGCCGGAACGATCATTGATCTCGGACATGACGACAGTCTGGCCGTCCGGTTCGGAGTCGTGCAGACTGTGGGAGGAGGACAAGGTTTCGCCCATCTGCAGTTGACCGGTGAGGAGACGACCAATCTTCCGGAGGCGGACATGATCTTCACCACCGATCCCTTCGGCCAGGCAGCACAACACCAGAGCGCCGTCGTCCGCCTGCATCATGTCTACCTGGTCCGTATCCGTGACCGGCATTCCGATCCGGACCTCATCGTCAAGCTCCTCCCGGTCTATCTGGAGGAAGAGAAGCGAGTCACATTTCGGTGGGTACGTCTCCGCTGAGTATCCCTCCGGCAACGGACGTGCTCACGCGGAACGGCCGAAGACAACTATCGGGAACGACACAAGACGCCGAACGGTCGGTGATCGGCAGGGCCACCCGGTCTCTGCCGATCGCCGACCTTCCGCCCCTTCTCCTTCCTCTCATCAGCCGTCCCGTGCCCCGTATCCGGGAATCGAACTCACACATTCTCCCTCCCCCCGATTCCCTATCTTTGCTCCTTTCTTTTCATATTCATTCGTTATCCATCAACTATTAACTACGATCCATCTATGGCCTTTTCCCTTCAGCAGCCGGCAAGCGGCGAGAAGATTACGATGCAGAACGGGCACCTGAGCGTTCCGGACAATCCCGTCATTCCATTTATCGAAGGTGACGGAACCGGACCGGATATCTGGGCCGCCTCCCAACGGGTTCTCGACGCCGCCGTCACAAAGGCATACGGCGAGACGAAGAGGATCGCCTGGTACGAGGTCTATGCGGGAGAGAAGGCAAACGATGCATACGGTGAGCAGATCTGGCTCCCCGATGAGACCGTCGAAGCCTTCGGCGAATATCTTGTCGGCATCAAGGGACCGCTGACCACACCGGTCGGCGGGGGAATCCGGAGTCTGAATGTGGCGTTGCGCCAGAAGCTCGATCTCTACGTCTGTCTCCGCCCGGTCCGCTGGTTCGAGGGAGTCCCCTCGCCGGTCGTTCGTCCGGGAGATGTCGATATGGTGATCTTCCGCGAAAACACCGAAGACATCTATGCCGGAATCGAGTTCGTCGGCGGCAGCGAGGAAACGGCAAAGGTTCTGGCGTTTCTTCAGGAGACGTTCCCTGATCGGGCGGGAAAGATTCGCTTCGGCACCGACGAGCGCGTCCGGGAGTGGAACGGACAGCTTCAGGGGATCGGCATGCCGTCGCGCGAGCCGAAGGTGGAAGTCGGTATCGGACTGAAGCCGGTCAGCTACCACGGCACCGAGCGTCTGGTCCACAGCGCCATCAGCTACGCGATCCGGAACAACCGGAAGAACGTGACGCTGGTTCACAAGGGGAACATCATGAAGTTCACCGAAGGGGCCTTCCGCGACTGGGGATACCAGGTGGCAAAAGAGTATTTCGGAGCCGAGGAGTTCGACGGCGGGCCGTGGTGCCGGATACCGGAAGGGAAACCGGGAGCCGGACTCGTCATCAAGGATGCCATCGCCGACGCCTTCCTGCAGCAGATCCTGACGCGACCGTCGGAGTATGACGTCGTCGCCACGCTGAATCTGAACGGCGACTACATCTCCGACGCACTGGCCGCCCAGGTCGGCGGTATCGGCATCGCTCCGGGGGCGAATATCAACTACGTCACCGGACATGCGATCTTCGAGGCAACGCACGGAACCGCACCGAAGTATGCCGGACAGGACAAGGTCAATCCCGGTTCGGTGATCCTCTCCGGCGAGATGATGCTCCGCTACATGGGCTGGGCCGAAGCGGCCGATCTGGTCGTCAAGGGAATGAACGGCGCAATCAGCGCAAAGACGGTCACCTATGACTTCCACCGGATGATGGAAGGGGCAACGCTGATGAAGACCTCGGAGTTCGGCGATGCGGTGATCGCGAATATGTAGTTGGAACTGTGTTCCCTCTCTTCAAGTTTTCGAAGAGAGGGCATCGCACTTGCGGATGTGGGTCGGACAGAAGTCTACAGGACTGATATATAGAGGTTTGTGTATGAAGAACATACTGATCGAATCGGATCCATCAGTGATGATGGGGAAACCGGTCATAAAGGGGACAAGAATTACTGTAGAGTTAATTCTGGAAAGACTTGCGGCCGGTGAGAGCGTTGAGCAGCTGCTGGAAGAATATCCACGCTTACGCAAGGAAGATATACTTGCCGTTCTTGACTACGCCGCCAGAGTTATCAGGGCGGATGTCGAGTATCCG
>CBFGQN010000080.1:0-10776 GCA_965650895.1 uncultured Ignavibacteria bacterium
GACGGTTGCCGGATCGGGCCGCCGCCGACACGTTCCGGATCGAATCACTTTCAACACTTCCGCCGCAGGACCTGCTGGAAGAGGGGCTCAACGTTCTGGGTCAGAGAATGCGCGAACAACCGGAGAGCCGGATAAGGCTGACGGGAAGAAGGGCCGGAGAAGCCGGAGACTATCTCCGGGAGATATGGGGGATTGATCCCGGAAGGATCGAGGTGACGGAAACAGCCGAAGGAGAACGTTCCGCTCTTCCCCCCGACTCGGTTCTCCTGCAAAGCGATTTCCCTTCCCTTCTTGCCCCTCTCTTCCAGCGCTGGATCGTCGAGGAGTTCCGGGATCCCCGTATCGCCGTGCAGACGCAGATCATCGCCGAGGCGGGACTGCGCCGGTGGGAGATCCGATTGCGACAGGGAGAGACGCTCCTTGCGGAGTACCGGAGCGATTCGGGAGATCGGGAGGAGATCGGTCTGCAACTGGGAGATCTTTACGACCGGACCTCGCATCTTCCGATTGAAGCCGAACTGATTGTGGAAGACGAGCGAGGACTGAGGGATACGGCATACGGACGGCTCTCCCTGCAGACCGATCCGGCTCCGGCGGCGGAGATCACGTTGCGGGAGTACTGGCTTCCCCTGCACCGTCCTGACGAGTTGAGCCGGGAGGTCGAGGATCTCCTGCTGGATCACCTGGTAGAGAAAACGACCGGGGGGGCGAAGATCGAGATTCATCTTGTGGAAGAGACGAATGGGGCCACCGGGAAGACCGACTCTTCCCATCGTACAACTCCTGAAGAACTTACCGCCCGGCTGCTGAAGCGGTTCGACGAGAAGGGAAAAAGAGTCGGATCAATCACCTACGGCCGAACAGACGAAGAGGGAATCGGAGAACCGGCGGTCCGCATCCGGGTTATCGAACCGTAGGGG
The DNA here is from genome assembly GCA_965650895.1 of uncultured Ignavibacteria bacterium. Lineage (GTDB taxonomy): Bacteria > Bacteroidota > Ignavibacteria > OLB7 > OLB7 > JAGWAZ01. The sequence goes on from CBFGQN010000080.1 coordinate 921, forward strand.
CTGGAGTCTATGAGTCGGGAGTCATGAGTCGGGAGTCAAAACAAGCGCAGGGTTCATAGCTCACTGCTGATAGCCCATTACTCACAGCCTCTTGCTGATAGCTCACTGCCCCTTACTCATAGCTCATAGCTGACTGCTCACTGCTCACTGCCAAAACTCATCCACATCCCCGTCCATCTTCAGTCCACACCGGAAGCCTCCTGTTTTTCCCCCATTCCCCCTTCCGACATCCCATCCACCGTCACTCCCAGATCCCGCAGCAGTCCGTTATCCAGCCCGTAGATCCAGCCGTGTACCGCAATGTTCTGTCCCCGGTCCCACGCCCCCTGCACCACGGTTGTCCGGCAGACGTTGCGAACCTGTTCGATCACGTTCAGTTCGCAGAGTCGATTCACCTGTTCGGCGTGATCGATCTTTCCGCTCAGTTCCTCCTCGTACTTCTCGGCGATCTCCGCAACGTTCCGCAGCCAGTTGTCGATCAGTCCGAGCCGTCCCCGTCGAAGCGAGGCGTCCACACCGCCGCACCCGTAATGTCCGCAGACGATGATGTGTTCGATCTCCAGCATCTCCACCGCATACTGGATCACCGACAGGCAGTTCATATCGGTCTGCACGACGATGTTGGCCACGTTCCGGTGGACGAAGACCTCGCCGGGGGGGAGACCGACGATCTCGTTTGCCGGAACCCGGCTGTCGGAACAGCCGATCCAGAGATGTTTCGGTCTCTGCCCCCGCGACAGACGTGCAAAGAATTCGGGATCCTTCTCCCTTACATCCTCCGCCCAGCGACGGTTGTTCTCAAGGAGGTCTTTCAGTTCATTCATGCGTTTTCGTTTCCCGGGATGTCCTTCTCATTCTCCCTGACCGAGAGAATAGCCCCGCTCGCCGTCGAACGTGTAGAGGTTTTCGGTCTTGATCACTTCGTATCCCGCATCGTTCAAACGCTGCTGAAGCGCAAGAGCCTGTCCGAAGTTCAGTCCCCCCCCATCGGCAGACACAAAGCGGCAGCGCCAGTGATCGGTCAGGAAGGTTTCGGGTATCCCCTCGGGATAGACCTTGACGCCACGATTGGTAATCATCTTCAGCCGGATTCCCTCCCCGGCATTCTCCCGGAGTCCCTTCCCCAGTCTCTCCGGATTCCGGTCCCCTTCGTGCCAGTCGAGAAAGACATCGATACCGACAAGCTGTTTTTCGGCCCGGGGAATCGACGGGATATCGATCACAATTCCCTTGCTCTCGCCGAACTCGGCCGGCTGAAGATGTTCCGGTTTCCGTCCCAGTCGTTCGATCACCGCATCGGCAAACTCGATCGTTCCGACCCGTTCCCGACTCTTCCCCTCACGCCAGATATCGCCGGTATGAATCCCTTCCTCCAGCGTCCGCAACCAGGCGTTGGCGATCCGGGCGGCAACGTCCCCTTTCCCCAGGTGGACCAGCATCATCGTTGCGGCCGAGAGGAGACCGGAGGGATTGGCGATGTTCTGTCCGGCAATGTCCGGCGCCGAACCGTGGACCGCCTCGAACATCGAGACGGTGGGGCCGATGTTGGCCGATCCGCCGAGACCGACCGAACCGGAGACCTGCGAAGTGATGTCCGAAAGGATGTCGCCGTACAGATTGAGCGTGACGACCACATCGAACTTCTCCGGATTCGTCGCCAGCCGGGCAGCCCCGATATCGATGATGTAGTGGTCGGCCTCGATCTCCGGATACTCCATGGCCACCTCGTTGAAGACCTGATGGAAGAGTCCGTCGGAGAGCTTCATGATATTATCCTTCGTCATGCAGGTCACCCGCTTCCGTCCGTAGGCGCGGGCATACTCGAAGGCATAGCGGACGATCCGCTCGGTGCCGGGACGGGAGACGAGCTTCAGCGTCTGGTAGACCTCGTTGGTCTGGCGATGTTCGATGCCGGCGTAGAGATCTTCCTCGTTCTCGCGCACGATCACCAGATCGATCCCCGGAAACTGCGACTCGACGAAAGGGGTCAGCGTCTTCGCCGGACGAACGTTTGCAAAGAGATTGAACGACTTGCGGATCGTCACGTTCAGACTTTTGTAGCCTCCCCCCTGAGGGGTCGTGATCGGGGCTTTCAGGAAAGCCGAATTCGCGCGAATCGTCTCCCACGCATCGTCCGGAATGCCGGAGGAAATTCCTTTCAGATAGACCGCCTCGCCGATATCGATCACATCGTAATGCAGGCCCGCATCGGCCGCATCCAGAATGCGAAGTGTGGCTTCCATAATCTCCGGACCGATCCCGTCGCCATACGCAACGGTGACCGGGATGCGTCCTTCGGTCTGCAGCTCTTTGTTTTCGGTTTCGGCCATATTCTGTGCGGTCTCCATGAACTTTGTTTGCGATGTTGTTTGAATGTATGCGCTTCGATTCCGGTGATCCGTCATCGGGAGGCGGTGGTCCGCAATAATACGTACCCCACGATTCCGGCAACCAACGAGGCGGCTAAAATACCGATCTTTGCCTGCGTAACCATCAACGGATCGTTAAAGGCCAGCGTGGTGATGAACAGCGACATCGTAAAACCGATGCCGGCAAGCCATCCGGCTCCGTAAATCTGCTTCCAGCCGATCTCCGAAGGCTTCTCCGCAACCCCGAACCTGACGGCAAGCCATGTGGCGAGCGTGATGCCGATCTGCTTGCCGAGCACCAGTCCGACCATTACGCCGAGTGCAACCGGACTGAGGAGGGCTGCAAGAATATCTCCTTCCAGTACCACCCCGGCGTTGGCCAGTGCGAAGACCGGCATGATGCCGAAAGCCACCCAGGGATGAAGCCCGTGCTCCAGCCGATGAGCCGGAGACTCCACGAAGTCACACGCATCTTCAATCGCCTGAACAGCTCCCCGCTGATAATCGTTCATCACCATGTCGGAATTCTCGGCTCCCCCCTTGCGAAACTCTTCAAGAAATCGTTTTACCTTCACAACGAATTCCTCTCCGTCGATACGGGTACGGGTCGGGATGGTCATCGCGCAGAGGATGCCGGCAATCGTCGCGTGGACTCCAGATTTCAGGAAGGCTATCCACAGACCTGTTCCCAGAAGCACATAGATCGGCAACCGACGGATACCGAGCCGGTTGGCCAGGATCAGGCCGAGCAGAAAGATCACCCCGATCCCGAGTGCGGTCAACGAGAGTTGTGACGTGTAGAACAGGGCGATGATCAGAACCGCACCGATATCATCAACGATTGCAAGAGCGGTGAGAAAGACCTTCAGAGAGACCGGAACACGCTTGCCGAGCAGGGCAAGCACGCCGAGAGCAAACGCAATGTCGGTGGCGGCCGGAATCGCCCATCCGGCGGCACCCGGCGTGCCGGCATTGATCATAAAATAGATGCACCCCGGCAACGCCAGTCCTCCGAGCGCAGCGGCAATCGGCAGGGCAGCCTTGCGCGGACTGGAGAGCTCCCCCACAAGTACTTCCCGTTTGATTTCCAGACCGACGACAAAGAAAAAGACGGCCATCAGACCGTCATTGATCCAGAGGATCAGAGGCTTGCTGATCGCTCCGGTCTCCGGTCCGACAGTAATGACCGTGTTCCAGAGAGCGGCGTAGGAATCGCCCCAGGAGGAGTTGGCCCAGATGAGAGCGATCACCGTACAGGCGATCAGAAGGATTCCTCCGGCGGCCGAGTTGTGAACAAATTCCTGGAAGGGAAGGAGCACCCGCTCGAGCGGCGTCGGCGGTGCGACCTGCGGTTTTCTGTGCGGCATAGGGGACATCTCCGTAGTGAACGATAACGATACTCTCGGAAAATCCTTCCCCGCTTCAACAGAGAGTCAAAGGATTTCTCGGGAGAACCACTAAGTCCGGTACGAATGCCGACCACGTGAATATAACCAACGGATGAGGCTTTTCGGTTCCCTTGCCGACCATTCGGGTCAGAAGTTCTTCCCTTCATCTTTCACCTGTGTCCTCCCCCCGAAACGGGTCGGCATTTCTCCGACCCGTTTTTGCTCGTGTACCGATGCGTGATCTTGCGCCACCACTTGCGCATAGAGAGAAGAGAACGGCCAGGCCGTGATCCCGTGAAGCAGGATGCTGAACAGCACCGTCACAACCGCAACGCCCGAAATCATCTCGGCCTCCGGCAATCCGGATTCCTCCAGCACGAGAAGGGCAAAGATAATCGTGGCAATGCCCCGGGGTCCGAACCATCCGAGAAACAGGTGGGTAGCCGGACGCAGATGCGTTCCGAGAAGACTGAGAGAAACCGGCACCATCCGGATAACGGTAAGGCTCAGAAGGGCATATCCGATGATGCGCAGACTGCCGATATCGATATGGGTGATCGCTTCCGGCAGCATTGCCGCACCGAGAAGAGTAAAGACCAGCAGACTGAGGAACTGCCCTTCGGCCTCGGCGAACCGGTGAAGTTTTTCCACCAGTCTCCTGTGACGGGCCCCGATCGTCAATCCGGCGGTGAAGGCGGCGATAAATCCGTTCCCCCCGACGATAGAGGCAAGCGACCAGGCAACCAGCGCCAGGGCAATCAGGGCAAGACGCTGGAACTCCTCATTCATCAGTCCGCGGTTGCGGCACAGGGCAATCAGCCCCCCACCCGACCAGGCCGTCACGATCCCGACGACCGGTCCCAGCACCAACTGCTTCGCAACGAACAACGTCCAGAAGCCCGCCCCTTCCCCTTCGATGCGAGCCCCGGCGGACCAGAGAAGAATCATGATTACCGGAACCGCAATACCGTCGTTCAGTCCGCTCTCTACGTTCAACGCCTGTCGTATCCTGACCGGAATCCGTTGCATCGTCACCACGGCCTGACCGAGGGCGGCATCGGTGGGGGCAAGAATTGCCGCGAGGATCGCGACGTTCCGGAAACCGAGGTCCGGAAAAAGGAGAAGTCCGACACCGAAACCGGCCAGAATCGTCAGGGGAAGACCGAGAGCAAGAAGTCTGATCGGAAGCGTATGTTCCCCCCGCAACCTCCGGATATCTATGCGGGAAGCGTCGGTAAACAGGATCAGCACCAGCGTCAGCTCCGCCAGATTCATCACGATATCGCTGCCGACGGCGATCTCCGTCAGACCGAAGCCGGACGGACCGAGCAGAAAGCCGAGGGATGTGAAGACCATCGGAGCGGTGATCGGGCTTCGGTCGAGTCTTCCCGAGAGGAGACCGAAGGCGATGACGGCAAGGGAGAGAACGAGAATGATGTCGATGTGGTTCATTGGCGGCTCTTGCAGTCGATCAGCGTGGCGGAACCATCAACCCTGTCACTCCATCCACTTCGGCACCTCCGGCTCCGGTTTCCTGAGGAGAACCTCTCCATCCCTGACGACAACCTCGTACGTCTTCAGCCTTGCATTCCCCCCTTCCAGACATTCGCCCGTTCGTATATCGAACTTCCATCCGTGCATCGGACAGGTAACGCAGCCTCCCTCGACGTTCCCTTCGTGCAACACGGGATATATCTGGTGAGGACAGATATTGTTGATCGCATGGATCTCTCCGTCAATCTGAAAGAGAGCGATCTCGATCCCGTTATCGAGCTGGAATCGCTTGCCGAAACGCTTCGGCAGAGAAGAGAGAGAGCAGAGAGAGATGAAGTCGGACATGAATGATAGTTGCTTGTGATGTCTGTGTTGTTGTCGGTACGGGCCGGCGGTCGGCTTTGAGCTTTGAGCGGTCAGCTTTGAGCTTTGAGTAGTCGGCTTTGAGCTTTGAGCGGTCGGCTTTGAGCTTTGAGCAGTCGGCTTTGAGCTTTGAGCGGTCGGCTTTGAGCTTTGAGCGGTCGGCTTTGAGCTTTGAGCAGGCATTGGGTCTCACTACCCTTCGTCCCCCATACCCTGGCCCCCGTACCCTGCCCCCCGTACCCCGTCCCCCTGTCCTCCTTCAAACGGTATCCCTTCAAACCCCTTCTTTCCCGGGACCAAGCGGACCATGTCGGTGAAGGCGTCGTGCTCGAAGCAGAGAAGCCAGTTCCGTTCGTATGCCTCCGGGATAAATGTCTTCTTTTCTTCGAGTGTGGTAAGAGGGAAGTTATCATATCCCATGATGTACGGATAGCTGATGTGGGCCGATGTCGGCATCAGGTCGGCCGGATAGACGAGACCGCCGGAATCATCCCGGACAATCACCATCTGCATCCCTCGCGTGTGACCGTTCACTCTTCGAAGCTCGATCCCCGGAAAAAGCTCGCCGTCGCCGTCGAGCACTTCCATCAGACCGTGCTCAACCACCGGCTCCCAGTTTTCCGGCATGAAGCTGGCCCGGTCCTTGTCGGTCGGGTTGCGCCCCCATTCCAGTTGTTCCTTCTGTATGTAGTGCCGTGCGTTCGGAAAAAGGGGAACAATCGCACCGGTATCATTGATAATGGTAGAGCCTCCGGCATGATCGAAATGGAGATGCGTGTAGATGAAGTCGGTCACATCCTCCGGCGCCAGATCGTGCGCGGCAAGTCCGTCACGAAGCGTGAAGACGTTGTGATCCACCGCATAGATCTTCTCCAGTTTCTCATCCATCTTGTCTACGCACCCGGCATCGACAAGGATGGTCTTTACCTCCCCACGGATCAGCAGCGCGCGGGCGGCCATGGCAATCCGGTTCTGCTCATCGACGTGTGGGTAGGCACGTGACCAGAGGTTCTTCGGCACAACGCCGAACATCGCCCCGCCGTCGAGAGCAAAACGACACGTCTCGATCAGGTCGACTCTGTAAGATCCTATCTGCATATCCCTCATAGTTATCGTTCCGGAATCTCCTCTTCTCGGAAAGAGGGGAAAAGTAGGAAGAATCGGCAAGCTGAGGAAGGCGGGATTGGCGGTTCGGAACCGGTCAGGTTATATTTGATCGTGCGTTACCGTTTCCGTCCATATCTCCGGAGAAGTACAATGTCGAAATCTACGTTCTCTCTACTGATTCTTCTGCTGACCTGCGGAGGTATTCTCGGATCGTGCAGCGAGCAAAAAGGAGAGGAGGAAAAGCCGCCGGAACCCATCAAGGTGAAGGAGATTGCTCTTGCCGTCGAGGAAAACGACACGACCGGAAGAGAGGTGGAAAGCCTGAAACCGACCGACAACCCGTTTCACGCCATTATCCGCCTGAACAAATCGGGATCGGGAGATACGGTCAGGATGGAGTTTGTCGCCATCGGCGCCGACAGCGGAAGAGACTACACGATTCTGACCAAAGAGTACACAGTCGGCGGCATCAACAATCAGGTCGACTTCAACCTCTCTCTCCCCCGTCCCTGGCCTCTCGGCCCGTATCGCATCGACGCCTATCTGAACGATTCCCTCTCGATGTCGAGAGAGTTCGAGGTGCGGGAGTAGGAGGAGACAAGGGCTCCAGCCTCTTTGTAACAGGTTTTGCTCTTTGGTAGGAACGGGGTATCTTTGCCCCGCAATTATCCTTACTCAATCATTTTCTCGACATCACCGTATGCAGGAATCGATCACCGGTCCCGACAGGTCCTTCTATTCTTTTACATCATACCACAACCGTTTTCGCCGCATCCTCTCAGGGGGAAAAAGATCCCCCTTCGGTTTGAAGTTTCTTCTTTGCACACTCTTTCTTTGCAGCGGTGTACAGGCCGGTGCGCAGGACTTCTGGAAACACTTCCTTCGCCCGGATGTCGGAGCGGCTCTCTACTTCTATAACCTCTCGGATACCGGCGGCGTCGATGAATACAACCTTGTCCATCTCGGGGCTCTGTTCGGACTGAACCTTCCGATTGTTCCGATAGCCGACAACCTTGCATTCGGTCTGAACCCGAGCCTCGGGTTCAGTGCGCAACTGACCGGTTACGGAGAAAGTGGAGTATTCGCATTGGAAGTTCCGGTCTACGCAACGCTGAAGTACAACACCGACGCCACCTGGAAAGGGTCGAAGTCGCCCGTAGGATTTTCGGCCGGAATCGGTGCCCAATCCAGCAATCTGATCTTCCTGAACTCCGGCATCACCGCATCTTATCTGGTGCCGAGCTATCAGTTGGAAGTCAACATGGGGTCGCGTCGCGGAGACGGAGGGTTATACAAGCTGCGATGGACCTCCTACATCGGTTCGCATGAAGAGCCGCTGGAAGAGTTTGACGACGAACCGATTGTCTTCAAACAGTTTGCACTCCACCTTCTGTGGGTACCGGGCTACTGAACATTGCCGGACATTGATGCCGTTTCCGGAATACTCTCCTTCAATAAACATCTTGCCGCTCAATTCACTGTATATCATAGTCATTGTAATCGCCAACGCCAAACGAATGAAAACCTTACATCACTTTTTTGCCGCTCTGACCAGTCTTCTGCTCCTGATTCCGTCGGCTGCCCCGGCCCAGGATTCGTGGAGCATGGAACTGGACACGGAATTGAAGAACCCGGTCATGTCGGAGAACGGACATTATCTGGTCTACGGAAACGATGATACCGAAAGTGCCGAGTGCGTCGATGCGAAGACCGGAACGAAACTCTGGTCAAGAGAACTGAAGGATTTTGACAAATGGGAGATTCTCCGCTTCGTCGGCGACAGCGTGGTGCTTGTAGGACAGGAGAATCGTTATGAATTCCTCCGGTCAAGCGACGGAACGGTTCTGAAAACTCTGCCGATCATCGGCAAGGACTGGGACGATCTGGAATGGCAGAAGCAGGCCGAGGAGAAGATGGAACCGGTTCGCCCATACTATCGCGCGAACATCGGCATCTACTATTTCGACGACGGGACGCAGATCGTCGATCTCGAAAAACAGGAGATCATCATGGAGAGCGAGGACACGCCCTCGAAACTTCAGTACAAGGACTGGGGGAACGCGATGATGATTCTGCCCCGGGGGGGAACCGACTCGATCTGGATCATCGATTTCGAAAAACGGGAAGTCGTCTTCCGCGGATCTACCGACGACTACGACCTGAACACCGATCTCTATCAACCCTTCGCCATGAACGAGAACGAGATCCTGCTGTTCAACGAGAAGAACATCACGAGCATCGACATCAAAGGAGGGACGGTCAACTCGGTCATGGAAGTCGATACGGACGATGCCGACTTCTTCTTTACGTCCGATCTTCCGGACGGATCATACCTGATTGCAAGCGAGGACGATGTCCAGTCGTTCTACCGCACAAAAGACGGAACGCTTCTGTGGCAGACGCCGGAGGACACGATCCCCGGCATTGTCGAGCAGTTGATCGATCTGGGGAAGGAGCAGGCGCTGCTGCTGACCTACCACGACCGCGATGCGACCATCTACAAGGTCAACACGCAGAACGGCGAGATCGCCTGGAAACGCCTTCTCTTCAAGCAACGGAGCGATCTGGAGACCGGCCACAAGGAAGGGAGCAAGTTCGGCGCCATGTTAAAATCGCTTGCGGTCAGCATGCTGACGAACATGGTGCTGGGTCCGGCCGACCGGAGCGGCATGCGATTCAACTCCTCCACCGGCCTGTACACCTACTACTCCGATCCGTTCGGCAGATCGAACAGGTGGGAACGGCGGCAGGCCATGAACAGCGCCTACAACTCCTTCCTCAGCCGGAAGAAAAAGACGGAAGCCTACATGGACATCGTCACGCAGAACGAAAAGGAAGTGGTGATGGTGGTGGCCGGACGGGCCTACGACCCGGCCAACGAGAAGTGGCGTGACGCCGACGGCGAGGGAGTCTTTACGATCGACCTGAATGACGGATCGCTGAAGACCTCGGCAAAGGCATTGATGCTTGCCGACAAGGGGGGCGACCTGAACGCTTACACCGACCTGAAGAAAGTACAGTTGCCGGTGGCCGGTGCCACGGCTCTGCTCGGCGTCAACGACATCTATGTCGAGCGGGAGGGAGTGCTGGAACGGCTGGCCTTCAACGAGGAGAAGATCTCGTTCCTCGGCTCGA
>CBFGQN010000081.1:0-10761 GCA_965650895.1 uncultured Ignavibacteria bacterium
CACAGTTTTTCTCCGCACCTCCGAGCCGCACTCACAACCGGAACCGTGGCATAGTCGCATCGCACAGGAACAGAAGCGGGATGGCGACACATCGAAAGGCTACCAACGCCGCTTCAACTTCGGTCCCCCCTGGTCTCGCGACACGGCCTTTCATATCCTGCTGAACACGGAGTTGTTTGCATCGGGATCAGTCGGTCTGGGAGGGAATCCTTCCGTACAATCTCTCGCCTTCTATGTGGTTCTGCAGCAGGAGGATGCCGAAGATGCTTTTCTCGATCTTTACGAACGGGGATACGCAGCGGGGAAACTCTACGCTCTCTGCGGACTTCGATTGCTCGACAGCGCAATGTTTGCGGAGAAGGCACGCCCCCTGCTTGCATCGCACGACACGGCATCTCTCTATCACGGTTGTCTCATAGGGAGCGGAAGTCCCGTTTCAGAGGTTCTCTACCAATCGGATGGCCTTCAATACATACAGCCCATCGATATGGGAGTATCGGATTTGATTGTGGAAGTGGAGGGAGTGAACATCCGATCAGAACAGGGAACCGTATTCGACATCGTCGGCGGAGGCTGGCCGTTGAGTCTGGTGCGGGCCGGAAGAGTTGTCGAGGCCGATCCGGAGGATGAGTGATCCGGGGTCCGTTCATCCGTTCCTCTACTCCCCCTCCCTCCCCAACACCATCACCCGGTACCTCTTGCAGCGGGCGAACTCGGCGGAGTCGAGAAGGGCCATCTCTCCTTTGAGCGATGCGATTTTCTTGCGGAAGAACCAGCGTACCAGCCGGACGGTGCGGGGTCGGCGGAGACGAATCTTTTCGGTGGCAATGCTCAGCGAGGGGAAGATGTAGCGGTCGATGGCGCTCCGGGCCAGATCGAGCGTCGGCGTGGTCCGGTCGGTAATGTCCTCTTCGTAAAGAACCCGGAACCCGTTCTCGACGGCAAGCCGGTCGAAGCGGCCGATCCGGTGTCCGCTCTTGGCCATCGGTCCGTCGGCTTCATCCTTGACGAAGTAGTCGGCCAGGACGATCCGGCCGCCCGGGGCCAGAGCGCGGTCGGCAACCTGGAAGAGATCGGGAAGAGGAATATACTGCGCCGACTCGCTCAGCATCAGACAATCGTATCGCTTTTCCGGCTCGAACTCCTCGAAGCAGCAGAAGTGAAAGGGGGCGCCGCCGGTCTTCTCCAGAAAGGGCTCGCGCTGGTTGACGTCGGGGGAGAGTCCTTCGGCCCGGTATCCCCGCTCCAGCAATCCCCGGCTCATCACACCGGTTCCGCAGCCGATATCCAGAACGCTTTCGGCCCCCTTGGGGATCAGGTCGATCAGATGCCGTTCATATCGCTCCTGCGCCCCTTTCAGTCCGGCAATCGTCTGCGGATCCTCCGGATCCCACAACCCGTAGTGGAGGCGCTCAAGCCCCAGCACCTCGTGGTAGAACCGCAACGCCCTGTCGTTCTTCGTTCGTTTTGCCATGGATTCCTGCAATGCTCCTTCCGTTCTCCCGATTCCCCGCGGTCCGGACAAACCGCCGCGGAGGCGAAGATACGGGAAGAAAAGGAAGCCGCGCACGGACCGGAACCGGCAGGTGTGATTCCTTACGATCGCCGGGAGAATGATGCCGGAGATGAAGGACACCATGACACCCTTGTCCGGCAACTTTACCGTTGCAGAATCATAAACTCCGTCCGCCGGTTCTTCGCCCGCCCCTCGGCCGTCGTGTTGTCGGCCACCGGCTGCGCCTCGCCGAAGCCGACCGCCCGGATGCGGTCGGAGGGAATCCCCCGCTTCACCAGTTCATCCCGCACGGCGTCGGCGCGGCGTTGCGAAAGCTTCCGGTTGAAATCCGGATCACCTGTGCTGTTGGTGGAGTCGGTGTGTCCACGCAGTTCGATCTTCAGCCCCGGATAGGCATCCATCAGACTCATCACATTTTCGAGAGCCGGTCCGGATTCCGATTTCAGATCGGACTTGCCGACATCGAAGTAAACATTCAGCAGAGCGATGGTTCCGGGGCTCGGCGTGTTGTCGTATACGGCGGTCGTGACGACCGAATCCCGGTCCAGACAGAGCTTCATCGTGATGTTGTGGAGTCCGTAGGTCTTCGGCGAGAACTCGATCACGTAGGAGTTCCGCAGGCGTCGGTAAATATCCTCGAAGACCAGATCGAACTCGCTTGTCTGATAGATTTTGTAGTAGCTGCCGCCGGTCTCCCGGGCAACGGTCTGCAGGTAGTCGGGATTGGTGTTCTCGCCGAAATCGACCGCGCAGATCACAACGCCTGCACGACGGGCGGCGGCGATCACCGAGTCGCGCGAAACGGTGGAACTGTTGTCGAGTCCGTCGGTAAAGATGATGACCACTTTCCGCTCCGCCCCGGAAGAGATCACCTGTCCGATCCCGGCCTGCAATCCGTCCCCGATCGCCGTCAGTCCGCCGAAGCCGGTCAGCCCGGTCCTCCGCAACCCCGACTGCAGACTCGCGGCATTGTTCGTCAGCGGCACCTCGACGAGGACCGAGCCGTCGTACTTGACGAAGGCCAGGGCATCCTCGGCTCTCTTCTTTGCGATCAATTCTCCGGCCGCATTCTGCACGGCCCGGGCACGGGCTTCCCCCATCGATCCGCTGTGGTCCATCACCAGCGCAATCGCGTGGGGCCGGGGTTCGGTCTCGGTCACCTCGCGCACCGTGTAATCGGTCACCGCAACGGACTTGCCGGCAATCTCATCCCGAATCTCGCACCACCACTTCCGCCAGCCTCCGCCGAGCGCTCCGCTCAGATAGGTGCCGCCGGAATCGAGGATGTGGGCATAGATCCTGATGCTTGTCGGGTTGGCAATATCGACGCGGGTGATCTGCAGGGCGGCGTTGCCGGCATCGGGGGAGAACGAACCGATCCGTTGCATGTAGATCGGCGCATATCCCGGAGGGGGAGTAGCATCCGGACCTGAAGGGGGTTCCCCTTTTTTTCCGTTGAGTCCCTGAAGAAGGGAACATCCGCCGAGAAGAATGGAGAGAAGAAAAAGGATCGGCACAGCCGGACGGCTTGATCTGATCTGCATGAATGATTTCCTGCTCTGTTTGGTGCTGTCTGGAAGAACTTCAACGGCACAAAACTGCCCGATTCCGCAGAATGAACAAAGCCGAAAATGTTGAGATTCTTACCGCCGGGAGAACGGTCCCCACTCCCTGCATCGGCAGGATCGATTCATCACCATCTCTCCCGACTCTTCTCCGTAATAAGGTAGCGGTTCGGATGTGATGGGAGCGCATGGCGTTTCAAGAGACCTCAGCGATGAGGGAATAACCACCATCCGCCGCGGCGGACACGAAGGGCACAAAGAAGCACCAAGGGATATTCTTTCCTTCCATCACATTTCAGGTACCGACTCTATTACGTGATAATCGCCCGATCCGCAGACGACGGTTCCAATGCTCTCTACCATCCCGCATGTTCGATCTTCTCGCAATCCTCACCGCAGAGGAGCCGGAAGATGTCGATCTTCCCGTATCCCGCCCGTTCGTTCGGAACCGTTCCGGTATAAACGTCGCCGTAGGATGTCTCCATCAACGCCTGCCGGAACTCCCCGGCGGTTGCGGTCGGATATTTCTGAAGATAGAGGGCCGCAGCACCACACAACACCGGCGTGGCTGAACTGGTACCGGTGAAGACGGTGTGCAGCCCTCCATCAAGAATCGGAAAGAGCGAATCATTCATTCCCCGCATCGCAAGGGGGATTGCAGTAGGAACACCGTTGCCGGGAGCAAGAGCCGTCGGCAGACATCGACCGTCCCGGCAGATACCGGTCTGGGTCGTGTGCATCAGATATCCCGGAAGTGGAGGGGGTTCATCGTCGTCCCGCAGAGCCGACGGCGGATAGCGGAACGGACGTCCCTCGACATCGACGAAGTCGACACGATTCCAGAAGCAACCGACGGAGATTCCTCCCTCGGCGTTTGCCGGAGCGTTGACGGTGTTGAAGTGATCGGCATGAAGGATATCCGGAGGGAAGATCGACCGATCCTTCAGATAGTCGGCATCCATCAGGAAGAACTGATTCCACCCCTCGTAACTCCCTTCTCCTTCAACTTCAATTCGCAGCAACGTGTGAAGTCCATCCTTGCCGTACATCCCCCCGGTCCGGTCCCGGATCGCAAGGTCCAGTCCGAACGTCGAATCGCTCCGACGATGCAGATGCGGCATGATCGTGTAGAGCGTATCGGCAGGCATCCCACCTGTCACGGCAAGAAGAGTCGGCCCGTTGCGCAGCAGCGACGATATATCGAGTCGGGCACTGAAGGGGATCATCTCCCCCCGGACCGGCACCCGGTCTTCGTCGTCGTACAGGGCAACGCCGAACCGGAGACGAACAGACTTCCCGGTATCGGTCGGCAGGAGGGCATAGTGGTGATAGACCGGATCGGGATCGAAGTAGGCCAGCGACGGAATGCAGCGGAGCCAGATCTCACGTTTCTCTCCGGCAGCGTTCGTGACCTGATAATGCCGCCGGATATGGGAGTTGTTCCCCGCAGCGGCGACGAAGATTCTCCCCGGCTTTTCGCTCACCATTTCGGTGACGGCGATCGAGGCCGGGTCGGCTCCGTCGCAATAATCCTGCGCAACTTCGTAGGCCATCGCCACAACGCAGGGGAGACCGAGCGAATCGGCAACACTGTAAATGTAGTGGAGGGCATCGATCATGTTCGCGGAGGAGGGGAGCATATCGACGTGGACGAGCCGGGCAGCCGGAGCCACGCCGCAATATTTTCCGACGGCGTTCCCGTTTCCGGTAGCAATGCCGGCCACTGCAGTCACGTGAAAGACTTCCGGTCCTTCCCGATAATTCCGCGTCTCCCCTCGAATCTCCCGGTTCAGATCCTCCGGACTCCACAGTTTGCCGTAACCGTAGCCCGACGGAGGATTCCCTTCGGTCGACTGGTCCCAGATCGAAACGAACCGGGATGTTCCGTCGGCGTTGAGGAAATCGGGGTGACGGAAATCGAGCAATCCGTTCTCGATAATCCCGACGAGCACCCCCTCGCCGTCATATCGCCGTTGCAGCGGGTACCGGACGTTGGCCACATCCTCCATCCCGCTCTGTTCGACGGCATACCGACGCTCCGCCGGAGGAACCACGTGCAGAGGAAGAGGAGCGTAGGAGACAGAGGAATCGTTCTCCCCTTCGATCGAGCTGTTCCGTTGCAGCGGCGGTTCGAACTTCCGCCATCCAAGATCAATCAGTTCCGTTTCCGGCAGCTTCGCCAGTTCCCGCAATGTGCCGACCCGCATCAGGGCGGTCACAATCGACGCCGTTCGACTGACGACCTCTCCACCCTGTCGCCCGATATATCCGACAAGCTTCTCCGTCTCCCCCTTCACCACCACGCGCACTGTCCGGTCAGCCGGCCAGGCATAGCAACTGTCGACGGTCGACGAAGACATGAACTTCGTCCGGACCTCCGGAGTCTGGGCCCAAAGACCGTTTGCTCCGCACGGCGGAACAAAGAGAGCAACAAGCAAAATGATGCGAACGATGGTTGTCATCGGAATACGGAATCTTCTTTTGAAAAAAACCTTGAAGAGAAGGGGGCCACATTTCAGTTACCCGGAGGCCCGACGATGCGGAATCGGACCTCCGGCGTGGAGTTACAACAGAGGAGAAGACGGCTCCCGTTTTCTCGCCGGAACTTCCCTGCTATTCCACAATCATTCGCTGGACTCCCCGCTCGTTCCGCTCGGTAGAGATCACAAGCAGGTAGACGCCGGCAGACATATCCTTCACATCGAGAGCTTCCAGGTACTCCCCAGCCGCTCGCTCACGCGGACGGGCAAAGGTCCGGACGTGTTTGCCGTTTACATCGTAAAGATCGAGAGAGACCGATCGGGAGGCGGACAGGTGGTAGCGGACAAAGCATTCTCCCGACTGACGGACCGGATTCGGCAGGAGCATCGAGCTGGTGACGGCTCCGGAGGCGGATCGCCAGAAATCGGAGAGAAGTTCTCCGGCGACGGCGGTAGTCTGCGAAGGATCTTCCGTATATTCTCCGGAAACCTCCAGTCTTTCGCGGAACTCCGGCATCTCCCGCTCCACATACGTCTCGATACTCTCCTCCTTCGGCTTCCGCTCCAGTCGCCTGAGATAGTCAAGATCCTTTGATATCTCCCCTCCGATCTCTTCCGGCAAGGCAGCCAGGAATTCCGGCGTGACTCTGTACCAGAAAATGCAATCGGGTCTCCAGTGGTGGGCCCCCTTATCGGCTGCGGTATACTCCCGTCCGGTACGGACCAGGATCGGGATCAGATACCCTGCAGCGATCTGCATGGAACCGTCGTACCGTTCCGGTTCGATCTCCTCATGGATATAATCCCGTTCAAGAATCCGGTCGTACAGAACGCTCCCCAATGCCACCGCAATATCCCGTCTGGTGGTGATCGCAGCCCCCGGCACCGACGGCACCCGAATCTGGTAGAGATGTTCCTCCCCCCTGACCGGATCGGTGGCCCCCGCCACGATGAACGTATCGTTTTCGGTCACCTGCGGGAGGCCGACCGAAGAGAAGTAGAGGCTCAGCTTCTTCTTTATGTTCTTGTCGAGAATCCGCCAGCGGGAGAGGTAACCGTACGGGTCGTCACCTCGCATCTCCTGTTCCGCCTTGTCCTCGAAAACTTCCACGCGTCTGTTCCCGAGATCGTCCGTGATGACCACGGGACGGAAGGCCGGAGCATCAGGCGGAGAAGAGACAGGAAGAGCGGCAGTCGGCATGAAGACCGTCCCGTACATGCTGATCTGGAAACCGGAGACGTTCCCCTTGTCATCTCTGTTGAACGCCCAGACTCCTGCGGTATCCCGAATAATGCCGAGTCGCCCCAGATCCTCATCGGAAAGGGAGAGCATTCGCACACCCCGGACGAAGGGGGCCGGACCGGAATAGAGACCACTTGCCTCCGTCTCTTCGGCCTCCCCGGTCTTCCGCTCGTTCTCCTCTTCGGCTCCTTCTCTCTTTTTCACCCCCTTCTTCGGATTGGTCCCCTCAGCAATCCCCACGAGCAGATTCTCTCCGACCCGCACTTTTTCTTCCGTCTGCTCTACCCCCTGATTCTGAAAGGGAGAGAGAGCCACAACCGTCTCCGCCTCCCTCTCGAGCCCGGCCTGTACGGGACCGGAATCTCCGGTACGGAGAGCACCCCAGAGTATCAAACCGGCCAATCCGACAGCAATCCCCCCTTTCAGCAGGAGTTCTCCTCTCCTTTGCCCCCCCTTCCTTCCTGCAGGTTCCAGAGGACTTTTCCGATCCGGCCGATACGCCTCAACGTGCGCACGGGTCTCATCAAACTCCACGGCCGGCACTGCGTTCCGGATTTCGGAGAAAAGGTCGTTCAATATCTGTTCTTCTCTGTTCATGGCTTCGAAATCGTTGAGTAGACAAGTCCGGTCGATTCCAGTTCCTTCACCACCGAGCGCTCCATCCGCCCCCCCGCCTCTGTCTTGTCCTCTCTTGCAGCCCCCAGCAACCGCGCCAGTTTCTTCCGTCCCAGGGCCAGCCGCGACTTCACGCCGGAGAGGGAACCTCCCTGCACCTCCCGCACTTCTTCGAGGGAGAGTCCTGCGATTTCAAAGAGGATAATCGCCTCACGTTCCTCTTCGCGAAGTCTCCGCAGGGCATTGTAGAGCATCGCAATGTCGTGTCGGACTTCGGGAGAGACTCCTTCGGAGGGGCGTCGGGCAACTTCGGCTTCGTCGTACGGACCGAACGTTTTCCTCCGACTCTCCCAGCGTCGTCCCAGCCGGACGGCGATGGTAAAGAGCCAGCCGAGGAACGCCTTCTCATCTTTCAGTTCATCAAAATGCTCCAGAGCGCGCAGGACGGTCTCCCCAACCAGATCGCGGGCATCCTCGTCACCGGCCGCTATCGAGCGGGCAAAGCGGGCAAGGTTGTCGTGGACCGGCTCAAGGAGTTCGAGAAAACGGCGTTTTCTCTCCTGAAGGTTGATCGGATCGTTTCCGGAAATAGCCATGATGCTGCAAGTTCGACACTCTCTGCGTCTGGTTCAAGGGGTAGGAGACGGGAGTGGGGAAAAAGTCGCATGGGAAAATCAACTGGAGGTCGTCGGGATCCGAACGTGAATGCAAACGCCCCATCCTTCGCCCATCGAAAATCGCACTTCGACATTCCCTCAGGTTCCAAATCTTCCGTACATTTGCGGTTTCCTTTTTTCAGAAATCCACTGAACGTACGTAACCGAACCGACCGTGACGCACGCGGAAACCATTCTTATTCTCGATTTCGGATCCCAGTACACCCAGCTGATCGCGCGGAAAGTGCGCGAAGCCGGCGTCTACGCGGAGATCCATCCGTTCAACATTCCGATGGAGAAGATTCGGGAGATCAATCCGATCGGAGTGATCCTTTCGGGAGGGCCTTCCTCGGTCTATGCCGACGGCGCCCCGCACAGCGATCCTGAAGTTTTCGAGCTGAACGTGCCGGTCCTGGGCATTTGCTACGGTCTGCAGTTGATCGCCTTCCAGAACGGCGGGGCGGTCGATCGGTCGGCCCGGCGGGAATTCGGACGGGCCCACCTGCGGATCGATGCGGCGGACGAACCCTTTCTGCGGGATATTCCCTCCGAGTCGATCGTCTGGATGAGCCACGGCGATTCGCTGACGAAGATGCCGGAAGGCTTCCGGGTGATCGCCCACACCGACAACGCACCGATCTGCGCCATCGCAAATCCGGACAGAAAGATCTATGGCGTACAGTTCCATCCGGAGGTCAGCCATACCCCGCACGGACCGGAGATCCTCCGGAACTTTGTCTACGATATCTGCAAGGCAAAAGGGGGATGGAACGCCCGCGCCTTCATCGAAGGGGCAAAAGAGGAAATTCGTGAGAGAGTCGGCTCCGACCGGGTGATCTGTGCGGTCAGCGGCGGCGTCGATTCCACGGTTCTCGCCGTCCTGCTCCACGAGGCACTCGGCGATCAGGTTGTGCCGATCCATATCGACAACGGCCTGATGCGGCAGAACGAATCGAAGCAGGTGGTGGAACTCTTCCGCGAACGGTTCCACATCCCGCTTGATTTTGTCGATGCAAGTGAGCAATTTCTGAAAGGACTTGAAGGAGTGGTCGATCCGGAGAAGAAGCGGAAGGTGATCGGCAACACGTTTATCGAGGTCTTCGAGGAGGAGGCCAAGAAGTTCAGCGACGCAAAGTGGCTGGCCCAGGGGACGCTCTATCCGGACGTAATCGAATCGGTCAGCTTCAAGGGTCCGTCGGTGACGATCAAGACACACCACAACGTCGGCGGACTCCCGGAACGGATGAATTTCGGTCTGGTGGAACCGTTCCGCGAACTCTTCAAGGATGAAGTCAGAGCGGTCGGCAGAATGCTGGGCATACCGGAAGAATTTATCGAGCGGCATCCCTTTCCCGGTCCCGGACTGGCTGTCCGCGTGCTGGGGGAAGTTACCCGCGAACGATGCGAGGTTCTCCGCCAGGCGGATACTATATTTATCGACGAGTTGCGGGCCTCCGGCGAGTACGCCAACAGTTGGCAGGCCTTCACGGTCCTGCTGCCGATCAGTTCGGTCGGCGTGATGGGAGATGAACGGACCTACGAGAACGTCTGCGCCGTCCGGGCGGTCACCAGCACCGACGGTATGACGGCCGACTGGTCGCGCATCCCCTACGAAATTCTGGCCCGGGTCAGCAACCGGATCATCAACGAAGTCCGCGGCATCAACCGTGTCGTCTACGATATCAGTTCGAAGCCGCCGGCAACGATAGAATGGGAGTGAGAGAGTTTGTGAGTGTGAGAGTCAGGAGGCGAGGGTTGCGATAGCCGTCGGCTTTATGCCGACGCCGGGAGCCCCGGAAGATGGCGATGAATCCGGTGTGGAGTCGAAGCAAAGGAGTTGAATGGTTGGCGGTTTGATAGTTGAATAGTCGGGAATTGGAAACCCTGTCAGGCATATAGCCAACCACTCATGACTCATAGCTCAAGGCTCATAGCTGACCACTCACCTCCACCCGGAATCACGCAATCCGCCGCGGCGGACGCAAAGAGCAAAGACGCAAAGCTGACAGCCGCCCCCTCAAAGCTCATAGCTGACAGCTCAAAGCTCATAGCTCCCCCTCGATCATCCCCGACAACAGGCAATCTCATGAACTGACAATACAGCTGTAATCAACCACCATCTACGAACTATCATGTCCGTTACCGTTCAGCACTTCGATCCGAAAAAACTCTCGGCCGATGCGGTCGCAGTCTTTGTCCCGAGCGACAAGAAAGTGTTTGCCGAAGAGGCGAAAAGAATCCAGAAACTCTGGAAGCAGACCGGAGCGATCTTCGACGCAAAGGACTTTACCGGGGCAAAGGACTCCGTAGCCGTCGGTTATACCGGCAACCCGAAGGCTCCCCGCGTTATCCTTGTGGGGCTCGGCCCGGTCAGCAAGATCAACGCAGAGGGTCTTCGTCGGGCCGGTGCGAGTGCGGCGGCAAAGGGGGCCACCATCAGCGGCGGACGCATCTCCCTTCTCCTTCCGGCAATTGAAGGGATGGAACGGGAATGGGTGGCAACCCATCTGGTGGAGGGAGCCCTTCTTGCGAACTATCGGTACGACAAGCTGATTACGCTGAAGGACCGCAAACAGAAAACCCTGAAGAAGCTCTCGGTCCTGACCGACACACAGGAATCGGTCCAGAGCGTACGGAAGGCCGTGCAGGAAGGTGAGGGGATGGCCGGGGCGACGCTTCTGGCCCG
>CBFGQN010000082.1:0-10669 GCA_965650895.1 uncultured Ignavibacteria bacterium
ACAAGTGAGGTAAGAGGTTCCGGGTGAGAAGTAAGTTCCGGAATGCAGAGGATGACCGTCAGCGTGAAGCCGGCGATCAGGATCAGGAACTGATAGAAATCGGTCTTGATCACCGCCAGGAGTCCCCCGGCGGTACTGTAGAGGATCACCATCGCCGCACCGATCAGGACCGCCCAGAAGTAGGGGAGTTCGGGAATCATCGTGGTGATGATCTTGCCGAAGGCGACCATCTGTGCCCCGAGGACGCCGATCGAGAAGATGAGGGAGAGAACGAAGGAAAGGAACCGGCTCCGTTCATCGAAGCGGTGGCCGAAGTATCCGGCGACGGTGTAGAGGTTTGCCTCGCGGAATTTCGGGGCGACGAAGAGACCGGAGAAGATAAGCTGCAGGTAGCCCCCGGCCGATATGATGAGCATCGCCACTCCCAGTTCGTATGTCCGACCGATCGCGCCGATCGAGTAGCCCCCCCCCACAATCGTCGCCCCCCTCGTCGCCATCAGGGTGAACCACCCGATGTTCCGGCCGGCGACCAGAAAGTCGTCCTGTGTGCCTATTTCCTTGCTGTGCCTGAGTCCCTTGATCAGAATCAAGGTAAAGTAGAGTCCGATGATGCCGTACTGGATAAGGGAACCGGTCATGCCATACCTGTTTTTTCCTTCTCTCTTCTTTGCGTCTTGATCTCTTTGCGTCTTTGCGTGCTCTCTCTGTCTTCGCTCCCCTCTCTGCCGTTGTTCGCACGTTCCTTCTGTTCTCCCTGCACGATCTTTTCGATATATCGCGAGTGCATCAGCCGGGCGACGGCGGTATAGTTCGGGGTGAAGTGGAGCTGGCCTCCGACCGCGTATCTGACCGGGTCGGAGCCGAGGTCGTAGACGGTCATATCGGAGGTCGACCCGGCAAAGCCGACCCGGCTGTCCTTCGGCTCCAGGTTCGACGGGTTCACGTCAAGCTCACCGAAGTCGACAATGCTCCGGAAGGAGAAGCTCCCCTCGTCGGCCCGGTCGAACGAGGGCGTCCTGCCGATGCCGGCGTCGCCGATCGTTCCGTCGGGTATGCCCTCCTTTCGCTCGATCTCCAGAATCTCCGCGCAGAAATCGAAGCCGGTGGTGGAGAGGTCGCGGAACTGCTTTCCGGTCAGCAGCGACTTGCCGAAGAATGCCGTGTCGCCGATTCTGAAGTGGTTGACTCCGACCGGCACTTTCGAGCGTGAGAGAAGCGGCAGGGTGATGGAACTTCCTCCGGAGACCAGCGGGAGCTTGCGGTCGAACTTCGCCTCGATCAGTTCCTTGTAAAGACTGAGCTGGATCAACTTGTCGAAGGTCGGTTCGATGCCGTACATGCAGCCCAGGTTGGTGCCCAGTCCGAGCACGTTGATGTTGCTCATGTGGAAGATCCGGTCGTAGAAGTCCAGCACATTCCCCCGGACAATTCCCTCGCGCAGCTCCCCCATCTCGATCATCACGATAACGCCATGCTCCTTCCCGGCGGCTTTCGCCTCGCGGTTGAGCGCCTTGATCGTCTCCAGACCGGAGTTCAGCGAGATGTCGGCGACGGCGACGATCTTTCGTGCATGTTTGATCGCCGGTGGCTTGATGTACATCGTGGTCATCTCCGGATTCAGTTCCTTGACGACGCTGAGGTTGGAGATGCGGGAATCGCCGATGGAATGGAGGTGCGAGGCCTCACGACTCCGGACGATCTCTTCGAGAACGGTCCGGTCGCCGCTCAGCAGCTTCGTCACCAGCGTCCACCGGATGTTGTGTTGGGCAAGGTAGGTGTTCAGCTTCCGGACATTGCCCAGAATGCGATCTGTGTATATAGTTAGCGAGGCCATCTGTTCCTCCGCGTTTCTCAGGCATCGGTTGAGGGTTGGTAGCGCATCTCGGCATACTTCGAGGTAAAGCCGAGCCGTTCGTAGAGACGGCGGGCCGGATTGTCGTACTCGACATGCAGGGCGATCGCTCCGTCGCATTCGCTCTGAATCCGTTCGATGATCGCCTTGCCGAACCCTTTCCCTCTCTGTCTTTCATCGACGGCGATGTAGACCAGGATGTTCTCCGGGATGTAGCCTTCCATGCCGGTTCTGTTGATGACCACGGCTCCGACCGGCGTTCCGTTCTCCCGGGCAAGCAGCAGAAATCCGCCGCTCCCCTCGGCCGTCGAGAAGGCGTAGTCGATTGCTTTGCCGATTGCTTCGGGGGAGTCGCGATACTGTCCGAGATGTGTGTGCAGGAAGTCGATGAAGTCCCGGCGGGTAATGTCTTCCGGAAAATCGTTTGCCGTGTCGATGCGCGTAAGTTCAAGCATGATAAATGTTCCCGGTGTTGCAGCGGATCGGTTTGTGCGGAATGCATGGACGGACTGCCGTTCGGGGATCTCCGGGCCGGATCCTGAAGGCAATCATAAACATCTAACAGGATAGGGGTCTTCGGGGTTCCCTCGTGTGAAGCCTTGTGAAGGTTCTAAAGCGAATGTAAAGAGACCGGTGACGGCAATTACAAGGCCGGCGCGATGAAAAGATGGGACAGCAGAGTCCGCGAAGACCCATCGTTCCGCAAATCAGCGGTCAGGTTCCTAAAAAGCGTAGGTCAGGGAAAATCCTGTCGGTGTCGGGGACAGAAAGAGATGGGATGTCTCTCCTTCGTCCATTTCCCGGTGCAGATTGGCCGTTCCGTAGCCGACGGCAGTGGAGATTGCCGCAGCCAGAAAGACGTCGCTGGACCAGTGCCGGTCGATATACATCCGGCTGAGAGCCGTCAGCGTTGCCGCTCCGTACAGTCCGACGGTCGCCCACGGATTGTCGATGTCGGCCGCCAGCGATGAGGCGATGGAGAAGGCGACCGTGGTGTGACCCGATGGAAGGGAGAGGAATGCGTCGTCGGTCTGCCAGGGACCGCTGAATTCATACGGACCGGCTTCAAGAAAGGGACGATGGCGTCCGAGCGTGTGCTTCATCAGCGAGCCGATGGCGGCGGAGTAGATGAGTGTCTGTCCGATGTGGCGTCCCATCAGACGGAGCTTCGGTTCGTTCAGGACAAGACCCGGAGTGTAGAGAAGTCCGGTGACGAGAAGTCCCGTCATGTTCTCTCCGAACGCGTTGCCGACCTCGGCGATATGGTCTCCGTCGGTCCCTCGCAGGCTCTGCATCTCGCGGCGCAGATCCTCGTCGGCGGCGGTCAGCAGGAGGGTGGAACCGACCGCACTTCCGGTAATGATCCAGTCGGTCCGGTCGAAACGGAGGGGGCTGCCGAAGAGGAGCCACGCGTCGGTGAACGTGCTGCGGAAGTCGTGCCAGAGCGTGTCGAGCGGACGCCATGATCCGGCGGTGTCGGGGGGGAGAGTCTGCATCGCACCCTGAGCCGGGGGAGGGATCAGCAGGAAGAAGGAGAGAACGAGCATCGGCAGAAGATTTCCGCCGATGCTCGTTCTTCCTTCGGTCCCGTCAATGCCGATGCGTCCGGACTTCAGTCTTCCATTCATTTTTTCTCGCCCGCCAGCATTTGCCGGAAGTAGGTGTACTCCAGAGCCTGCATCGTCGCCACCTGTCGGTTGTTTGCCGCTCCGGCATGTCCCCCCTCGATGTTTTCGTAGTAGAAGAAAGGATGTCCCATCTCCTCCATCCGTGCGGCCATCTTGCGGGCGTGTCCGGGGTGGACCCGGTCATCCCGGGTGGAGGTGACGAAGAAGACTTTCGGGTAAGCCTTTTCGGACGAAAGGTTGTGATAAGGGGAGTAACGACTGATGTACTCCCACTCTTCCGGATTGTCCGGGTTGCCGTACTCGGCCATCCAGCTTGCTCCGGCCAGAAGTTTGTGATAGCGTTTCATGTCGAGCAGCGGGACCTGACAGACGACCCCTCCGAAGAGATCGGGGCGTTGCGTGAAGGCGGCCCCCACAAGCAGACCCCCGTTGCTCCCCCCGATGATGCCGAGATGGTCCGGCGAGGTGACGCCGTCGGCGATCAGGTCTTCGGCGACGGCAATGAAATCGTCGTAGGACTTCTGCTTGTTCTCCTTGATTGCCGCCTGATGCCAGTCCGGTCCGTACTCCCCACCCCCCCGAATATTTGCCAGTACGTAGACTCCCCCTTTCTCAAGCCATGCGTTGCCGATCGTTCCGCTGTATTGCGGAGTGCGCGAGACCGTGAATCCTCCGTAGGCGTTCAGGATCGTCGGGTTGCTCCCGTCGGTTTTCATCCCCTTCGGGCCGATCAGGAAGTAGGGGATTTCGGTTCCGTCACGCGATACGGCTTTGCGCTGTTCGATGGCGTAGGGGGTGGCGTCGAACCAGGCCGGACTTCTTCCGGCCTCCCGCAGTTCTCCCTCTTCATCGGAGAAGTAGAGCGTCGTCGGCGTCAGGAAGTCGGTGTAGGTCAGGAAGAAGCGGTTGGTCGCCTCGTCGGTGCTGATTACGTTGATCGAACCGAATGTCGGCAGATCGATCCGCTCTCTTTGCCATTCTCCCTCTTCAAAACGGAACCGGTAGAGTTCGCTCCGGACGTTTCGCAGAACGTTGACCAGCAGATAGTCCCGCGTCGTCGTATAGGAATCGATGCTCGATTCGGCGTCGGGGGCCATGACGACCTGAAAGTTCCGGTCGCCTTTCAGAAAGTCGTCGTAGTCGATGCTGATGAGTGATCCGGTGACGTACTTCTCCCCGTTGATTTCCCAGGCCGACTGCAGGTAGACGAGGAGTTGGTTCTGATGAAAGGAGGCCGAGGCGTCGGCCGGAATGTCGAGTTTGATCAGACGATCGTTTTCAAAGACGTGGATTTCCGAGGTGTAGAAGGTGATCAGGCGCATGAGGATGTGATAGTTCCGTTCCGGCGTGTGGACCACGTAGCCCAGCGCGCTGACGTCACTCTCCTTCCCCTCGAAAACGGTTTCCGCCTCCTCGATCGGCGTTCCCCGCTTCCACTTCTTGATGATGCGGGGATAGCCCGATGTGGTCAGCGAGCCTTTGCCGAAATCGGTTCCGATGTAGATGTGATCCCGGTCGACCCACGACGCTCTCATTTTCGCCTCCGGCAGGTTGAATCCGTCGTCGATAAATTTCCCCGCATCCCGGTCGAACTCCCGGAGCACTATCGCATCGCCGCCGCCGCGGGAGAGCTGGACGAGACAGCGTGTGTGGTCGGGATAGAGGGGGACCGATCCTTTGTAGACCCAGTTCTCCCCCTCCTCTTCGGCCAGACGGTCGACGTCCAGCACCGTTCGCCAGTCCGGGTTTCCGCTCAGATAGGATTCGGGTGTCGTCCGCCGGAGTATCCCCCGCTCGTTCCGCTCGTCCTGCCAGAAGTTGTAAAGCCACGCCCCCTGAATCGACGGGTAGGGGATCCGGTTGTCGTCGTTGAAAATTGCCAGGAGACGGTTGTAGAGAGACTGATAAGAGGGATCCGATTCGAAGAGGGAGGTCGATTCCTCGTTGTGGCGGCGAACCCAGTTCAGGGCCTTTTCGCCGTCGACTTCTTCAAGCCAGAGATACGGATCGGTTTCGTTCTGCGCGGTCAGTGTCGGTGTCATAAATACCGTTCGGGTTATGAGTAGAAGTGTACAGAGAGAAAGGATGCGTCGCATGATAATATCCCGCTCGATTCTTTCTTTTTGTTGTTCGGTTCAGGTCGCTGCCCCACCCCACAGAAAGAAAATACGTGGAGTGACGTTGTCCGCCGACCTGTGGGAAGAAATAAATCATATCCGTCCGCTCTATCCGCAGATCTTGTCCGGCAACCGGTTTCAACCGTTTTGAATGTTGCCTTCCGGATTTTTCCCTGTCGGGTTTTTCCCCCTCGTCGCATACCACACTCCTCGTCCGGTGACGGCCGCAAGGACGATAAGTCCGCCGACGACCGACCAGACCGAGGGAATCTCTCCGATTGCCAGGGCGACCCACAGAGGGTTCAGCATCGGTTCGGCCACCGGGATCAGCGCCCCCTCGACGGCGGTGACCCGGGCGATACCCTGCGTGAAGAGGATGTAGCCGAGTCCGAGCTGACCGAGGCCCAGCGTCAGCAACGGGAGAATGTCCTCGGTCGGAAGGGAGTCGCCGATCAGGAAGGGTGAGCAGATGAGGGCCGCCAGGAGATTGCCGTAGAGGACCATCCGCATCCCCGATCCGTCCCGTCCCTTTCGCAGTGCCATGATGCAGAGGGCGAAGAAGACTCCGGCGATGATCGCGATCAGGTCTCCCATCCGTGCCGTTGCGGTGACGTCATCCACAAAGAAGAGGGCCATGCCGCAGAAGGTGACGATAACCGCAAGCCAGTCGATCCGCGATGTCGGTTCGCGCAGCAGAAGCGGGCTGAGGAGGGCCACCCAGATCGGAGCGGTGTATTGCAGCAGGATGGCGTTGGCCGCCGTCGTCTGTTTTGTGGCGATGACGAAGAAGATAACCGTGCCGGCGTAGGCCAATGCTCCAAGCAGGACGTTCCGTTGAGCGCGGAGTCGCCGGAGAAGAGGAAGGTTCGATCCGCCGGAAGGGGAGGCCGGACCGGAGAAGCGGCGAAGATAGAGAAAGATGAGAACGGCCGCGATGCCGCTTCTCGCTCCGGCCAGGCCGAGGGGTTCAAGATCGACCATCTTGATGAGGAGTCCGCCGAGACTCCAGCAGAGGGCGGCACCCAGCAGAAGCAGAATACCTTTGGTCCGTTCGTTCACCGGAGATCACACTTCGTCAAGTCCTTCAAGAAGATCACTCAGCGGAGGGGTGTGCTCCTCGCCGAAAATCTCGAAGGGATAGGTCGAGCCCCGGTTCTCCAGCACTCCCGTCTTCTCGATCGTCTCCCGGTAGGTCTCGTAGCATCGCAACGCCTCGCGGTTGGCCTCGATGTCCTCTTCGGTCACCTCCTCGATACAGTCGATCTCCTCCGGCGTGGAGTGGTGCAGCCGGAACGGACCGCTGTTCCGGTTGACGAACTCCTCGGTCAGCGTCGTCATCGCCAGCCGTTGCAGTTCGGGAATCTCCTCCCTGAGTTCGCAGAAGACCCGTTTGATGACTGCGTGCATGACGAGGTGGTCGTGGAAGCCGCTGATGCCGTGGACCGGGTAGGAGACCAGCAGGTGAGGGGAGAGTCGGCGGACGATGTCCTCAACAACCTTCTCGATCTCGCGTGGATCCATCTCCTTCAATCCGCTGTCCGGAAGATCCAGAACTTCCATGCCGTTCAGATCCAGCACCTTGGCCACCCGGAGCATCTCCCTGTGGCGTACCTCTCCCATCTCCTCAACGTTCAGACCGAGCTTGTGGCGGACCTTCGTCATGCCCCCTTTCGTCAGGGTGAGCAGATGAACTTCGTGTCCCAGTCGCCGCTGCTTTGCCATGACGGCCGCCGGACCGAACGACTCGTCGTCCGGGTGTGGATAGATGTAGAGAATGCGCATGATCTGTCGGTAGCTTTTCTGTCGGGAAGTTGTTGAACAATGTTTTCAGGAGCCTCTTTCCCTCTCTCCGGAAGGTTGAGGATCGTCTTCATCCGCTTCTTTCTCTTCTCTCTCTCCCTGCTCTGCGGCGCTGAAGGCACTCTTCAGCGATATCCCCTCGCGAGCGATGAGAACGGCGCCGACGATCATCGCCGCGGCATACTGCGCGAAGTGGACGACCAGGGCAAAGGCGACCGCCTGTTCGACCGGCACACCGTAGAGCGAGACAAGCGCACCCCGGCAGGAGGCGTGGAAGACGCCGAATCCTCCGGGCGTCGGTGCGATGGCCATGCCGACGGCAGTGATGCCGAGCAGGACCGTGGAATCGCCGAAGTCCAGACCGTAGGCCGTGTCGAAGCCGAAGGCGAGGACACCGCAGTGGAGACTGAGGATGTAGCCGAGCCAGATGACGGCACTCCAGAAGATCACCGCCGCAAGGCCCCGTCCGCCGCCGGTGAACTTCGCCCCGGCCCGGAACTCCTCGAACAGACCGCCGATTTTTGCGCCGATCTTCTCCGGCAGAACCTTTTCGGCGAAGCGGACCAGCACGTCCCCGAGTCGGGTTCCGAGAGCCAGGACCAGCAGGAGAACGAGGGCGGCAACCGGAATGGCAACTGCGTAGATCAGATCGGCCGGTGTGTAGTCATTCAGTCCCTCGATCTGCCCGAACAGACCGGCCAGTTCATCTCCGGCAATCAGAATGATGCCGACGAGAATAACCAGCAGCGTGATTCCGTCAAGAATCCGTTCCACCACGACCGTGGCCAGCAGGGCGCTGGTGGAATGTCCCTCCCGCCGGGCCAACGTCCAGGGGCGGACGAACTCGCCGGAGCGGGGGATGATGTTGTTCATGAAGTAGCCGATCACCGTCGCCGAGAAGGCGTTCCCCAGACGAATCTTCCGTCCGTCGGCGATAAAGAAACGCCACCGTTCGGCACGGGCCAGGTGGGCCAGCATGACGACGGCGGCGACCATGAACGTCCAGAAGAAGTTTGCCTCGGTGATTGCCGGCCAGAGTTTGCTCCACTCCACATCCCTGAGGGCATACCAGAGGGAGCCGAAGAGAATGGCGGTGATCAGGAGAATACGCAGGGTATGCTTGAAGGCATTCCGCATGCGGGGGGAGTTCCGGGTGGCGGGTTCGGCTACCACTTCATCAGGTTGACTTCGTCGAGGTAGACCGTCTGCTTGTTCCGGAAGAGGGAGAGGACGATGGCCAGGCCGACGGCAGCCTCGGCGGCGGCGACGGTCATCACCATCAGGACCATGATCTGTCCGGCCTGATCGCCGAAGAACCGGCTGAACCCGACCAGCGTCAGGTTGACGGCGTTGAGCATCAGTTCGATGCACATAAAGATGATGATGGCGTTGCGGCGGGTCAGCACGCCGATCGAACCGATCAGGAAGATGATCGCGCTCAGTATGAGATAGTAGTTCAGCGGTATCGAGTGCATGTCTTCTTCTTTGCGGATATACCGTATAGTGATGCTGTGCGAACTGCCTGTTTGTTTCCTGCCGGAATGATTCCGGCGATTCCCTTGTTCCTCTTCCTTCCCCTTACTCCACGTGTCTCTTCGCCAGGACCACCGCCCCGACGACGGCCGCCAGCAGGATCAGCGAGACCATTTCAAAGGGATAGACATAGTCGATAAAGAGAGCTTTCCCGATGTCATTGATGCTCCCCCCCGGCGGGAGTCCCGCCTCGCCCGGTGCGTTGAAGGCCACCCGGGTGATCGTGAAGACCAGCGCCCCTCCGACAAGAACCGAGAGGGCGATGCCGATCCCCTGGCGCGAGGTAAAGCGCTCGCGCAGCTTCTCCTCGCTCCCCAGATTCAGGAGCATGATGACGAAGACGACCAGGACCATGATCGCCCCGGCGTAGACCAGAACCTGGATGGCCGCCATGAAGAGGGCGTTCAGCGTCAGGTAGAGACCGGCCAGCGCGATAAAGTGAATGACCAGCGACATGGCCGCGCTGATCGGATTGCGGACGGCGATCACGCCGACGGCACTGCCGATGGCGAGCGCTCCAAGTATTGTGAAAAGAATCAGTTCGAGATTCATTCTGTACTGTGCGGCGACTGCCGCGCCCGGATTTCGTGAACGATCTGAATGTTTGGAATCGGGCAAACTTAACGAACCGGGGGTGAACCGGCAAAGGGAAGAGTGTGAGATTTCCCCCGATTCTCCTCTCCTTCCGGAAATTCGTCCGGTCCGGTTCGCAGAAGAACGCTCTGTCCGAACCTCCATCAGCGCAAAACCGAGCAGGTTCAATTCGCGCCATCGGCAGGGAATTGTCTGCGTCGGGATGCCGCGCATCCAGTCCGATCCCCCAGATCCGGTCCGTCGGACCGGCCTCGACAGGGAGGCCCTTGTCGGTCCCGAGGAGAAATACCTGCAACTCCGGATGCGCACCGAAGCGCGCCCGGTTCCCCTTCAGGACAACACGGTAGCCAAGGTACTTGAACCGTTCTCCCCGTTCCCGACGTTCAGTCAACGTCATTACTCCCTTCCGATCAAGATCCGGGGACGGATTCGGGAGGCCGTGTATGGATTCCGGTCCTCTCCTCCAATGCAACCTTTTGCCGTCAGCCCGCCTTCAGATTCTCCACTCACAGCAGAGAAATTCTCAACTATGATTCCACGTGATAATGCTTCACGATCGAAAGCCTTTCGTGAAGCTCCGTCACGTTGATAGTTGCGTTTGCATAATAATCATTCGCCGCCGACCGGAGCTGTGATGTTTGGGCCTGTCCGGGTGTCGTAATAGGCAGGTACGGAACACTTGTTGCGGTAAGGATGTGCACCGATGAAGAAACGACTTGATATACGGAAGAAATAGTGAAAGATACTTTCTGAAGCAAAGTCTGCGGAGCCTTGTAAGAGTAGGGAGAAAAGATTCGATGGAAAAGATTATTACGTCTGATTCTCATCCGTTCCGTATCATAATTCCATCTCGCGGGTTATTAAGCTCGTGATCTGACAACGAGAGAGGGAAGAAGAGGGGTGATCCGGACCGGCGGTCGCCTGCAGAGAGAGGGGAGAAGAGAAATACAAAACCGAACCTGAACAAACAACGGAAGAAACAAAACCCGATCTACCCATCGCCATCAACACCCTGTTTTATGTGTCGTACCCGTCAGTCATACCCGATCATACCCATCTCCATGTCCTTACCGCAATTCGGCGAATCCGTCGAATTCCATGGGTTTAACAAACTGAACGGAGGTTTCTCCTGCACAATCCCGAGT
>CBFGQN010000083.1:0-10603 GCA_965650895.1 uncultured Ignavibacteria bacterium
TGGCGGCCACCGATTCCGAAATCCGGATCACCGTCAGCGACACCGGCGTCGGCATCCCGCCGGAACAGATCTCCCGCATTTTCGAACGCTTCTACCGGGTGGACAAAGGGCGTTCGCGGGATGTCGGGGGGACCGGTCTGGGACTGGCCATCGTCAAACATATCGTCGAGGCCCACGGATCGCAGATCACCGTCCACTCGACGCTTGACGAAGGGACATCCTTCAGCTTCACCCTCCCCCGGGACGAATAGGTGACGGTTTCACACCCTTCGTAACTGTTGCTATTCCCTCCGACCGCTTTATATTTGCCGGTCTGTAAACGATTCAAACAGTATTCACCAACGGAACGAAGACCTATGGCCTTCATGGAGAAACTCCGGCATAACGTGTTCGGAGTATTCGGAACTATTCTCTTGTTTATCGTACTCATCGTCATGGTGTGGGGCGACGCCTCGCAGGGAGGAGGGGGCGGATACGTCAGTGAGAACTATGCGGGTTCGATAAACGGAGAGGACATCTCGTATGCGGAATTGTCCGAACTGACAGAGGTGCTGACGCAGTACGAGCAGGACGTTCTCGGACGAACTGACGTTGATCGCGATCAGATTCAGGAACAGGCGTGGAACTTCCTTGAGTACGAGCAGTTGTTCATACAGGCGGCCGAAGAGCACGGCATCACGGTCACCGATCAGCAGCTGCGGGATCACATGTATCTCTTTCCGGGACAGCGTCTGCAGGCGATTCTGCGGGACAGCACCGGAGAGTTCAACAAGGGGATCTACGATCAGTTCCTCTCCGACCCGCAGGGCATTCTCAGTGCCAGCGGAGTTCCGCCGGAGCGTATAGGCTTCTTCATCTCCCTTCTGAAACTGGCCGAGCGTGAGGCCCGCATGCAGATCCTGCAGACACAGCTCTCGGATCTGGTCGGTGCCCTCTATCCTCCCTCCCCTCTTCTGTTGCGTGAACAGTACGATCTGCAGAACACAAAGGCATCCGGAAGCTTTATCCTGCTGGGTACCAATCTGATCTCCGATGCGGAAGTACAGGTTTCCGACGAGGAGGCCAAAGCCTACTACGACAGCCATACCTCCCTCTACAAACGTGAGGCCTCCCGTTCGCTCCGCTATATCATGCTCCGTCTCGGTCCTTCAGAGAAGGACAGTACCAAGGTCCAGTCCAGATTCGGGAAGTACATGCGGGCGATGGAAGGGGCGGTAACGCCCGGACAGCAGGACTCGGTCTTCAACGAGCTGGCGAATTCGTCCGACTTCTCGACGCAGAAGTTCACCGGCGTCGGGTTTATCCACGAGCGTGAGCTTCCGCTGGAGATCAGGGACACCATCATGAACCTGACGGCTCCGGCAGTGATCGGTCCGGTCAGAATCGAAGGGAAGACCTACTACGTGAACCTGATGGAGACCACCGACACCGAGGCGGCAAACACCGTCAAGGCGCAGCATATCCTGCTGCGGATGGACCCGAACGCCGACAGCCTGACGCAGGACAGCATCAAGGCGCTGGCCGAGGATCTGGTCTCCCGCGCAAAGGGTGGAGCCGACTTCGCTGCACTTGCAAAGGAATACAGCGCCGACTCGGTTTCGGCCGTTGAGGGTGGCGACGTCGGTTGGATCACCGACACGACCCAGTTCGTGCCGGAGTTCAAGGAGGCCGCTCTCGGAGCCTCGGCCGGCGACATTGTCGGTCCGGTGCAGACGATGTACGGCTACCACATCATCAAGATTACCGAGCAGAACCGCAAGGGCTACAAGCTCCGCGCATTCAATTTCGATGTGGAGGTCTCCAGCGCAACGCGGAACAAACTGGCCCGTGAGGCCGCCGACATCAAGGAACGGCTTGAAAACGGCGAGAACTTCGACTCGATTGCGGCAAGCATCGGAACGCGGGTGATCGACAATCCGCCGATCACCAACCCGAACAACCCGGTGGCCGGATCGTGGAAGCTGGCTTCCTTTGCCTTCAACGCAGAACAGAACAATGTCAGCGAAGTCATCAGAACGAAGGATGACGCGGTGATCGTGGCACAGCTTGCGAAGATCACTCCGGCCGGATCGGCTCCGTTCGATGAAGTGAAAGAGGAGATCGTCGCACTGCTGAAGAACCGGAAGAAGGTGGAGATGCTGAAAGGGAAAGCCGAAGAGTTGCGTGCCACCCTCTCCCCCGGCGATCCGCTGACCAAGGCTCAGTCGGTTGACTCGACGATCACGATCCGCGACTTTGCCGGGACGGCACCGACCGGCTCCTTCCCGGACGTCGGCCAGGAGTTCCCGCTGTCGGCGGCGGTCTTCAGCATGAAGCCGGGAGACATCTCCCAGCCGATCAAGGGAGAACGGGGCTACTACATCGTGAAGCTGGACAGTCTGTCGGCACCGGACGATGCGAAGTACACCGCCGAGAAGGATGAGTTCGCCAAGAATACGCTGCAGCAGCAACGCCAGCAGGTCTTCTACCGCTGGATCGACGACTATCGCAACAAGTCGACGATTATCCGGAACTGGGGCGAGTAAGCTCTGCGGAATCGATCAACAACGCAAACGGGAGTGCGGCATCGTGCGGCACTCCCGTTTCTCGTTTGGTATCAGCGGTGAGCTTTCAGCTTTGAGCAGTCAGTTTAGAGTGGTGAGGAGTCGGATAGAACAATTGAACCTCACAACAATTCAACGATTCAACCATCCAACCGGCCACTCTTCACTTCACCCCGGCAAACCAAAGCCCGACATCTCCTCTTGACTCCCGACTCTTGACCCCCGACTCTCTGACTCTCGACTCTCCGACTCCCGATTCCCCCTAATTCGTAAAACTCGCATTGACGATCGTCAACTCGTCCGGATACTTCACATCGCCGAACGGTGTGCCGACCGTGACGTAGGCGGCCAGTTTCAACTTGGAGCTGGAACCGGAGACGCCGCCGATGGCGAAGGCAAGGTTCAGCAGATCCTCGTACTGTCTGTCGCCGAAGAACTTCAAAAGATCGAGGCTCATGCTCAGCGGGATCGTCACCGTCTCACCCGATCCGGGAATGCGAAGTCCGTCGCCGGCAATTCCGTTGATCGTCTCCTTCCCGTCGATATACAACGTCCACTCCATCTTCTTCAGAAAAAGATCCGTCCCCTTGCTGGACGAACCGGACGTATTCGGGTTCTTTGCAAGAAGGTCCAGCGTAAAAGCAGCCGGAAGCTTCTTGTTGTTGTATGCGGAGAATGCCTTGGCCACATCGGTGGGACCGAAGTTGGAAGGACTGGAGAACTTCGAGATGTTGATGCCGGCAAGCTGGAAGTTGCGGACATCGCCGAGCTTGAACTGGAGCTGTTTCAGCGAGTTGATGGCGCCGGCAGCATCCTTGATTGCCTGACATCCGGAGAGGAAGATCAGGGCGGAGAGAGCAGAGACGATCCCTGCCGATTTCATGATTCTCATAGTCATTGTCGTATTGATTGATGAACGGATTGTCCGAAAAATACGAAACGCTCCGACTCCCCCGGAATCAAACGGCTTAGCGATCCAGAAGGATATAATTTTTGAACCCGCCGATCTGCCTCCCCCCGAGAAGACCCTGTTCCAGTCTGCTCAGCAACCGGTACTTCATCCTCTCATGCTTGTGACGGGGGCGAGCCGGGTTGTCGTCACGCCTGTTGTAGTTCAACTGATCTTCCCAATTGAACCGGGCGATCCGCTCGGCCATAACGGCCGGGTGCGTCCCGCCGAATTCCGCAAGTCGTCCGAGCGGACCGTAATCGAATGCAGGTGGACGCTCACGGTAGAGTTCGGCCACCCTCCGATCTCCCTTGTGAATCGTATCGAGCGCACGGTTCTTCGTCTGCATCAGATGAGGGGGACGAACCCAGCCGTAGTGGAAGATCCGGGCGTCAACCGAAGCGACCTTCAGTTTCTGCGTCCCCTCCTGCTGTCGGTAGTTCCGTCCGTCGAACCCGGGAATGCGCCGGAACGACTGGGCCGACTCCCACGAATGGATATCCGGATCGTTCCGGACGATCCGGATTTCGTGCGGATACCAGCCGTGCGAACGATGGTAGTGCCGGTAGTCACCCCAGAAATGCAAATAACGGAAGAGAAGTCCCTCCACCTCCCGATCATCGATCAACTCTTCGCAACGTGCGACGATGGCCGGCAGGTCATCTTCATGAACGACCTCGTCGGCCTGCAGATAGAAGAGCCAGTCTCCCCGACATTCCGCTTTGGCGATGTCGGTCTGGTGGGCGTTTTCCGTACCGTTCGGGTAGCGTTCGAGATCCCAGACGGTATCGATGATTCTGATCTTCTCGGATCCGATCTCCCCGATCTCCCGCCGCGTTTCGTCATCCGGATCGGAGTTGCCGAGAGCCACGACGAACTCGTCGACGATCGGAAGGATCGAACGGATGGCCTCGGCCATCGGATAATAAAGCTTCGAGGCGTTCCGGGCCATTGTGAAGCCGCTGATTGTCATTGCCGAAGGTTTACGGTTGTTCTGTTTTTTATCAGAGAGATCAGGAGGATGTGATGCAGTCTCGTACCGGTCGGGCAATTGAGAGAAGATTTCGGCTTCCTCTCCCCCTCCGGGCCGCCGCCGGGGTGAACCCGTCGGCTACGCTACTCATACACACACGCACCCATCCACCACGACGGACTCATCCACTCTCCTCCCCTATCATCCCCGCCGCAATCTTCCCCGAAAGAAGAACAAGCGGAATGCCTCCCCCCGGATGGACACTGCCGCCGACGAGAAAAAGATTCTCCAGTCCTTTGACCCGGTTCCCGTGTCGCAGGAAGGCGGAGAAAATCGAGTTCGACGAGGAGCCGTAGATTGCTCCGCCGGTCGAACCGTAGCGCTCTTCCACATCCAGCGGAGTCATCACCGACTGCGAGCGGATAATCGGTCTGACGCCGAAGGTTGCCAGACGATCCCAGACCATATCGCGGTAGTCCTCCACCTGACTGTTCTCTGCAAAGAGGTCGGGTCGGGAAGGAGCATTGATAAGAAGATACCAGTTTTCCTCACCTTCGGGGGCAAGCGACCGGTCGCTGATCGAGGAGATCGAGCGATAGACGGTCATCTCCTCAGGAAAGATCCGGGTATCGAAGATATCGCGGAACTCCTTTCGGTAGTGATCGCTGAAGAAGATGGAATGGTGAGAAGACCTTTCCTCACCGGCCTTCACCCCGGCAAGGATCAGAAAGCCGGAGCACGAACGTTCCTCGGTCGCCAGTCTCCCCGGCATTACAAACCCGGCCGGTTCCAGCAACGTCCGCCATGTCCGCAGAGCGTCGACGTTGGAGATAACCACATCGGCCGGTTCCTCCACCCCGTTAACGGTCAACGACGTGATCCGCTTTCCGGACGAACGGAGCCCTTCGACTTCGCTCGAACAGTACATCCGCACACCGACCGACTCCGCAAGTTGCCTCAGGACTTCGACAATCCGGTACATCCCCCCCTCGGGATACCAGGCCCCGAAGGCAAGCTCCACGTGGGGGATCACGTTCAGCGTTGCCGGGGCCGAGAAAGGGGAGGAGCCGTTGTAGGTGGCGAACCGGTCGAGGAACTGGATCAGCTTCGGGGAACGGAACCGCCGTTCAAGCGATGCGTGGACCGTCGAGGTGAAGCCGAGCCGACCGATCATCGGGGCAAGCCGGGCGTTCCGCAACGAGAAGAGCTCGCGGAATCCGCGGAACGGACTGAAGAGGAAGACATCTTTGGTCGTCTCGTAGAGTCGGGCAATATCGTCGAGGAACCGGATGAACCCGGCTGCATCGTCGGGGAACACTCTCTTCACCTCATCGATCAGCCGGGATCGCTCTCCCCACGCATCGAATGTCGTGCCGTCGCTCCAGTGGTAACGGCAGGTCGGCTCAACCGGATGAAGCGTCAGGTGATCCTCCATCCTCCGGCCGGCGACATTGAACAATTCTTCCAGAACAAACGGCATCGTCAGAAGGGTTGGACCGAGATCGAAGTAATGTCCCCCCTCTCTCCTTCGGCTCACTTTCCCTCCCGTCTCGGAGTTCTTCTCGAAGATCGCGACATCATGCCCTTGCATCCGCAGGTGAATTGCGGCCGAGAGTCCGCCCAGTCCGGCACCGATAATCCTCACACGTCTGTTCATGAACCGAAAGATAGGAATTCGGGAAAGAGTCCTGTCCGACATCATTTGACGGCTATTCTTCCCCACTTGGGGAGACATCTCCTTCATTTGTTCCGCGGACCATCCCCCATCGGCATGGATTTCACTTGCATGGAGAACCGTCCCCTCACTATCTTCGTTCCGCTCGGGGGAAAAGACACTCCCCCGTTTTGTTTTTTGCGACAGGAGGCTATGACCACATACATCATTCGCCAGAGCATCTACGCCGTTTTCATCATCATCGGTGTGTTGATTGTGACGTTCGTCGTCATCCGGCTTCTCCCCGGCGATCCGACACGACTGGCAATGGGGCAGCGGGCCGACGTTCAGTCGATGGAGGCATTGAAACGGGAGTGGAAACTGGATCAGCCGCTCTACATCCAGTTTCAGGATTTCATGGTAAAGGCTCTTCAAGGAGATTTCGGCAGAAGTTTTTCCACGAACCGACCGGTCACCGAATCCATTCTCGAACGGATCCCCCGCACCGCAATTCTGGCCGTCAGCGCGATGGCTCTGGCAACGCTTATCGGCGTGATGATCGGGATTCTCTCGGCCTGGAAACCCTATACCGTCTTCGACAACGCCGCGATGATCTTCGCCCTGCTCGGCATTTCCGTCCCGGTTTTCGTTCTCGGTGCCCTGTTCAGTCTGATCTTCGCGGTCAAGCTCGGCTGGTTCGACGCCTCGGGCTATATCGAGGAGATGGGCTCCTACCGTTTCAACCGGCTTGTCCTTCCGATGGCCGCCCTCGCGGCCCGTCCGCTGTCGATCTTCGCCCGCATCACGCGAAGTTCGATGCTGGACACGATGAGTCAGGACTATATCAGGACCGCACGGGCAAAGGGGATTTCCGAACGGAAGACGATTCTGACGCACGCCCTGAGAAACGCGCTGAACCCGATAGTCACCACCGTCTCGGCCTGGCTGGCCGCAACGCTTGCCGGAACATTTTTCATCGAACAGATTTTCGACTGGGCCGGTATCGGACAGTTCGCGTTCAACGCCGTCACCCAGTATGACTTTCCGGTCATCCAGGGGGTGGTGGTCTTCACCGCCGTCATCTTTGTGATCGTCAACCTGACCGTCGACATTATCTATTCTTTCCTCGATCCGAGAATCCGGTTGAGCTAAAGGGACGTTTCTTCGCAAACGATAAGGACTTCAGAACAACAACGAGAGGCAATGCCGCAGGAAACCGAAGATATCGTTCAGGAACTTTCTCCGCATGGCGATGAAGGAGCGAAAGAGACAGGGCCGGCCACAGGCCGCGCCAGTCAGTCGCTGTGGCAACTTGCCTGGCGCCGACTGAAGCGAAACCGGCTGGCGATGGTCGGCATGTGGATCGTGATCGTGATGGCCTTTGTTGCCATCTTCGCCGACCTGATCGCTCCCCACTCCCCTTACCGACAGATTCTCGACTATTCGAATCAGGACGAAGGATTCTCCGGCAGCACATTGATAAAGAAATCGACCGGCGGCTATGAAGAGGAATATAGTCCCGTGCAGTCGTGGGAACTGGTCGGCGACAGCGTCCGCTACACCGACACGTTCGGTCGGGAACAGATGATCGCGACGTCGGGTCTGGTTGGTAAGGGGGAGGATGACTGGTACTGGGAGCCGACCTATCTGCTCGGCACCGACAACTACGGTCGGGATCTCCTCAGCCGGTTGATCTACGGAACGCGCATTTCGCTCAGCATCGGCTTTCTGGCCGAACTGATCGCCCTGACGATCGGCGTCACGTTCGGGGCGTTCGCCGGATATTTCCGGGGCTGGGTCGATTCGGCGATCATGTATGTGGCGAACGTCGTCTGGAGCTTCCCCTACATCCTTCTGGTGATCGCTCTCTCCCTTGCTTTCGGCGTCGGCTTCGCCCCGACGTTCGTGGCCATCGGGATCGCCTCGTGGGTTGACATGTGCCGTATCGTTCGCGGACAATTCTTTTCGCTGCGGCAGACCGAGTACGTGGAGGCGACACGGGCATTGGGCTTTAACGCACGCCGAACT
Organism: uncultured Ignavibacteria bacterium; assembly: GCA_965650895.1. Lineage (GTDB taxonomy): Bacteria > Bacteroidota > Ignavibacteria > OLB7 > OLB7 > JAGWAZ01. The sequence goes on from CBFGQN010000083.1 coordinate 8,148, forward strand.
ATTTTCCGGCACATTCTGCCGAACGCTCTGGGACCGATCACCGTGATCGCGACGGCCGGTTTTGCAATGGCGATCATCTCCGAAGCGTCTCTGGCCTACGTCGGCATCGGCATCCAGAAACCGGAGCCGAGCTGGGGATCGATGATCTTCGACGCACGCGACGTCATCTCGGCCGGAACGAATATCGGCCAGATGATCTATCCCTGCGTCTGCCTGGCCCTGGCGGTCTTCGGATTCAACCTCTTCGGCGACGGTCTGCGCGATGCACTCGACCCGAAGCTTCAGAAGTGAGAACAACATTCAGCATTCACAGCAGCATTTACAGTCAACGGGACATTTATGGCAAAGCTCCTTGAAGTCAACAATCTGCGGACCTACTTCCACACCGACGACGGCACAGCCCGCTCGGTAGACGGCGTCAGCTTCTCGGTGGACCGGGGAGAGACGCTCGGCATTGTGGGCGAATCGGGTTGCGGGAAGTCGGTGACGGCACTCTCGGTGATGGGGTTGATCCCCGATCCTCCGGGGAGGATCGAGGGGGGAGAAATTCTCTTCGAGGGGAAGAATCTTCTCGAGTTCTCCGAGGAGCAGATGCGCCATGTTCGGGGGAACGATATTTCAATGATCTTCCAGGAGCCGATGACCTCGCTGAACCCGGTCTTTACCGTCGGACACCAGATCGACGAGGCGGTTATCCTGCATCAGAAAGTCTCGAAGCACGAGGCAAAGAACCGAGCAATCGAAATGCTCCGTCTGGTCGGCATTCCGGCTCCGGAGCAACGCTACGATGAGTATCCCCACCAGCTTTCCGGCGGAATGCGTCAGCGAGTGATGATCGCCATGGCCCTCTCCTGCAATCCCAAACTTCTGATCGCCGACGAGCCGACCACCGCGCTGGACGTGACGGTGCAGGCGCAGATTCTGGAGTTGATGACGAAACTGCAGGACGAGATGGGGATGGGCATGATGATGATCACGCACGATCTCGGAGTGATCGCCGAGGTCTGCGACCGCGTTGCGGTGATGTACGCGGCAAAAGTTGTGGAGTATGCCGACGTCGACACGATCTTCTACAAGCCCCGCCACCCCTACACCATCGGTCTGCTCCACTCGATTCCCCGACTCGGTGAGGAAGTGGAAAAGCTGGCGACGATCGAGGGGACGGTTCCGGCACCGACCAACTGGCCGAAGGGATGCCACTTCTGTACCCGCTGTCCCTGGGCCGACGATCTCTGCTGGAACGACGAACCCCAACTCGTCGAGATCGAAACCGGGCATAAAGTCGCCTGCTGGCACATCGATCGCGTACAGGCCGAAGCGGAAATACCGGCGCAGGATATGAGTTCTTGACGGCGAGTTCGTAGAGTGATGAGTTGTGAGTTTATAGAGAGGAGAGTGTGGGGGTGTGGGAGTATATGGGTGTATGAGACGGAGGGCAAACTCTCAATTGTCGAAGGTCAGGTTTCGAATGATGCCCGAGAACACAAAATCGACTACCGGCAACTCACTGCCGACAGCTCATAGCCCACTGCTGATAGCGACAACTCATGGCCCCGCTGACAGCTCATAGCTCACTGCTGATCGCTCACAACTCACTGCTGATCGCTCACAACTCACTGCTCCCCCTGATCTCCCCCCTAAAATACCCCGCTTCAATGTCCGTTTGTCAACCGTTCCGATTTTCCAGGCACTATGCTTCCGAGGTATTTGTGATGAAGAGACTGCTTACGATCCCCCTCTTTTTCTTGTTGATCGCCGTCACGCTCCGCGCCCAGGTGCCGGGCGTTCCGCCGTCGGTCCCCGATCTGCCGGAATCCGTACCGGCGGAGGATTCCACCTACATCTTCAAACCGGCCCGTCCCCTTATCGACTCGAACGCGCTGCGGACCAAGCTGGACAATGCATTCGGTCTGAACGTCCTCTTCAGCAACAGCGGATACGGTCTCGGCTTTTTCTACGAACACAAACTCGCCTCCACCCTCTCGGCCTTCATCGATCTCGGTATCTCCGGAGCACGCAAGGGGGACGAGTTCGAGGTCTACAACACCGACCCGAACAGCGTTCACTTCCGGACGTACTACGTGCCGAACAAAATCCATCGGGTATGGCATGTTCCGCTGACGGTGGGATTGAAGAAGGGAGTCTTCACCGACGTCTTCTTCAACAACTTCCGTCCATTCATCAACGCCGGTGCGGGCGGGTCGATCGTCATGACCACCCCCTACGACCAGACGTTCTTCAGTGCTTTCGGCGATGCGGAGTTCCATCTGGCGCCGGGAGGCTTTATCGGCATCGGGGCGGAGTTCACCGAGAAGAGTCCCGGTCCGGCATTCAACGCCCGCTACTACTATCTGCCGATCACACCGGGGGTAGAGAGTCTGATCGATGAGCCGATCAATGATTTCGGCGGGCTGTATCTGATGTTGAATGTTCCGCTCTGAGGGGAAATCGTACAC
>CBFGQN010000084.1:0-10582 GCA_965650895.1 uncultured Ignavibacteria bacterium
ATTTGCCTTGCAGGTAAACCGTCCGGGAGCCGGTTCCTTTGCGGATCGAACCGGAGGTGGTCTGGGAACCGGAAGCCGTGGAGCCGGAGCGATCGGCGAGAAGGCGGGGGATCGGTCCGATCGCCCTTACGGCCATTCTCCTGGTCGGCATCTTCGGTGCCTTGATTCTCTATGCGGGAGGCGTCGCCTATATTACCGGACTCTTCACCGGTGAGGAAGAGATCGTGGAGGAAAATCCGACGCTCGTTACCGAACGGCCTCAGGATCAGGAGGAAGTCGATCCGGTCGGTGCGTTGACTCCCGGCGAGGAGATGGAGCTTGCCGATGCGGCTGCCGAAGAGGAGGGAGCGGAAGAGGAAGCCGAGAGAAGAAAGAAGGAAGAAGAGGAGGCTCTGAAAGACAAGGAGAAGGCCGAAGCGCTAAGGAAGGAGAAGGAAAAGGAAGCGGCCGCTCTCAAAGCAAAAGAGGAGAAGGCTTCGAAAAAGCAGGAACCGGTTGCGGCCGAGAAGCCGGAACGGGTAGCCGTGAAGTCGACCGTGGAAGAGCCGAAGGAGGGGGCAGACCGGACAACCGTTCTGACGGCGAAACCCGAAACGAAGTCAGAACCGGCAAAATCCGCTCCGACGACCGGCAGGTATACCGTCCAGGTCGGCGCCACACCCGACCGGTCCGAGGCCGACCGGATTGCGTCGCGGATCCGTTCGAAGGGGGGATCGGGCGTGCAGGTGATCACAACCGAGAAGAACGGCGAGACCCTCTACCGCGTCCGCTTCGGCACGTTCGGCTCGCAGGAGGAGGCAAAGTCAAAGGCGGGAGAGATGGGATTCGGGGATGTGTGGGTGGTGAAGAAGTAGGAGCGAATATCTGTTAGAATAAAAAACGTCGGGACGGATCAGCGAATCCGTCCCGACGTTTTTTTTGAGGGAATCTTCTGATGTGCTACGCCTTGATCTGTTCGACAAGCGGTCCCGGCCCGGAAGATATCGTGTGGGCTGTCGTAAACCCTCTGCACAATACGTCCCGCCGGATCGGATAAGGGGATGTGTGGAAGAGAGGGGGGTAGAAACGTGATTCCGATCACTCCCCCTCCGATCCCCCCTTCCGTATATTGACCATGTCCCGCAGACGCCGGGAATATCTCCGTCGGTTTCCGGAATGTAAGAGCGGGTCGATTCTTCCCATCACTCATTCCGGGTTAATGCCGGGAATCCGTCAACAGCACGTATCTGCATGAAAAAGAACATCGTTATCGTCGGGAACGGCATCGCGGGAATCACCGCCGCACGGTTCATCCGCAAGTTCAGCGACCACGCGATCACCGTCATCTCCGACGAGTCGGACCATTTCTACAGCCGCACCGCCCTGATGTATATCTACATGGGGCATCTGACCTATGAGAACACCAAGCCCTACGAGGACTGGTTCTGGGAGAAGAATCGGATCGATCTCCTGCGGGGCTATGTGACCGATGTGGAGACCGGAGCGAAGAAGTTGCATCTGGCCGGAGGAAACATCGTCGGCTACGACGTGTTGATCCTTGCAACCGGTTCGCGCTCCCGCACCTTCGGATGGCCGGGAGAGGATCTGAAGGGGGTGCAGGGACTCTACGGGTTGCAGGATCTGGAGTTGATGGAGGAGCACACGCAGGGGATCGACAGTGCGGTGATCGTCGGAGGAGGCCTGATCGGCGTCGAGATGGCCGAGATGCTCCACTCCCGTCATATCCCGGTCACGTTCCTGGTGCGGGAAGAGGAGTACTGGAGCAATATTCTGCCGGTTGAAGAGGGGGGGATGATCAGTCGTCATATCCGCGGACAGGGCATCGACCTTCGTCTGCGGACGGAACTGAAAGAGATTTTGCCCGACGGGGACGGTCGGGTTCGGGGGGTGATTACCGGCGGAGAGGAGGAGATCCCCTGTCAGTTCGTGGGACTGACGACCGGCGTGACCCCGAACATCGAGTTTCTGGAAGGATCGGAGATCGAGACGCACGGGGGAATTCTCGTCAACGAATTCTTCGAGACAAACATTCCTGACGTGTATGCAATCGGCGACTGCGCACAGTTCCGCGAGCCCCGGCCGGGCCATCCGCCGATCGAGCAGCTCTGGTATACCGGACGGATGCACGGCGAGACGGTGGCCCGGACGATATGCGGCGAACCGACGGCATACGATCGGGGCGTCTGGTTCAACAGCGCGAAGTTCTTCGACATCGAATACCAGACCTACGGTTATGTCTCGAACCTTCCCCGCGAGGATGAGGAGTCCCTATACTGGGAACATCCGGACGGACGCCACGCCGTGCGGATCAACTACCGGAGCGCAGACGGCATCGTCACCGGCTCGAACTTCTTCGGGATCAGACACAACCAGGCGGTCTGGGAAACCTGGCTGCGCCAGGGAAGGCGCATAGACTACGTGCTGGAACACCTCGGCGCAGCCAACTTCGACCCGGAGTTCTATTCGCAGTTCGAGGAACAGGTCGTCGCCGAGTATAACGGACGGAATCCGCAGAGGAGAGTGACGCTGAAGAGGAAACGGGGAGTCGGGTGGAGAATGCGGGAAGTTGTGAGGGCAGGCGAATGAAAGAGAGCGCAAAGAATAAAGAGACACAAGAAGCCGACTGCCGATTGCCGAAAGCCGATTGCCGAAAGCCGATTGCTGAAAGCCGATTGCTGAAAGCCGATTGCCGAAAGCCGATTGCTGAAAGCCGATTGCCGAAAGCCGATTGCCGAAAGCTGACTGCTGAAAGCTGACTGCTGAAAGCTGATTGCTGAAAGCCGATTGCCGAAAGCCGATTGCCGAAAGCCGACTGCTGAAAGCTGACTGCTGAAAGCTGACTGCTGAAAGCCGATTGCTGAAAGCTGATTGCTGAAAGCCGATTGCCGAAAGCCGATTGCCGAAAGCCGACTACTGAAAGCCGATTACCGATTCCCCACAACTACGACTCACTAACGTTATCGATATACATGTCTCTCAACAGAGTTTATCCTTCCGTTCAGATTGCCGGAGATCCGACCGTCAGCATGTCGCCGGTTGAGAAACTGGGAGCCGGTCTTTCCGGACTCGGCTTTCTCTTTCTGGTGGTTGCGGTCTTCGCCGGCGGAACCGATCCGATCCTCTTCCTGATACTTTCGCTTGGATTGCTGAGCGTCGGAGGTATCACATTCATCGTCGAACGGTATTTGCGGAAGCGCTCGGCCGGAGTGAACAATAACGGGATCATGTTCTCGCCGAGCACGCGCAGGAGTTTCTTCACCTGGAACCTCGCGATTCTGCTGACCGGCTTCTACGTTCTGCTTTACTGGTTCCCGGAGACGCTGGAGGGATTGATCCGGATGGTCGATCCCCTCAGCTATACGTTGCGGGGGAAGGAGGCCGACCAGTGGTTCCTCTACGGGACGCTCTACACGGTTGCCGTTCTGGTCATGGGGTTGCGGGCTATCCTGAGGTATCGTCACAACCGGTACCAGATCATCAGGACGATCTCGGTGATGTTCTTCCAGCTTGTCCTCGCCTTCCTGATACCGGCATTCCTTATCCTGATGCAGAAACCGGAGTTCTACTTCAGCTACTTCTGGCCGTTGAAGTACGATTACTTCTTCCCCGGCACGCTCGACTATCTGGAGCAGAGTGGAGGCTGGGGCGTTTTCATGGTTCGCTGGGCGATCGTGATGGCATTCATCGGCGTGCCGGTCCTCACCTATTTCTTCGGCAAGCGCTGGTATTGTTCGTGGGTGTGCGGTTGCGGAGGACTTGCGGAGACCGCCGGCGATCAGTGGCGACATCTTTCGGATAAGAGTCTGAAGGCATGGAAGATCGAACGGTGGATGATTCACTCGGTCCTTGTCTTCGTTGTCGTCACCACGGCGTTGTTGTGGATCAATGCGGCGTCGGGAAATGCGGTTCTCGGAGACTTCTCTCAAGGGTTCGGCAAGACATACGGTTTTGTGATCGGCATGGTCTTTTCCGGGGTGATCGGCGTCGGATTCTATCCGATTATGGGAGCCCGGGTCTGGTGTCGCTTCGGTTGTCCGCAGGCGGCGATCCTCGGCATCTTCCAGAAATACTTCTCCCGTTTCCGGATCACCACCAACAGCGCGCAGTGCATCTCCTGCGGCAACTGTTCGACGTATTGCGAGATGGGAATCGACGTGCGGCACTACGCGCAGCGGGGACAGAACGTCATCCGCGCTTCCTGCGTCGGCTGCGGTATCTGCGCCAACGTCTGTCCGCGCGGCGTTCTCAGTCTGGAGAACGGCCCGACCGGCGGACGCTACAACCCCCCGGTTCTGGTCCCCGAGGGGGACATCATGATGCCGACCCGCGGCGATGCCAAAAGCGAAGAATGGCGGGAACGAACGTTCGATGACAGGTCCGTTTGATAACGGGCGATTCATGGCTGAAAACGTCAAGCCCCGGCTCGGTCGGCCGGGGCTTGAAACTTCGTCGGACGTCGGATCAGAATAACTGCGAGTATTTCTTCGGGTTGCACGGATCGCTCGCATCATAAAGAAAGAATCCTTCCTTTGCGGTTACGATCAGCATGTCCCCCTGCCAGATCACATCGAACGGCGTGATGCCGGTCACCCGGCCGCACTCCCGGATCCGGTCCTCGTCCTTCACGTCCAGTATCCGCAGACCCGACTGTCCGTCGCTGACGATGGCGATGCCGTCGCGGACCGCCAGCCCGTACGGACTGTTGACCCCTTCGTACGTCTTGAGCAGGCGGGGGTGTTTTACATCGCTCACATCCAGAATATCCATCTGGCTCCTCCATCCGCCGCAAGCTGAATTTCCCCGGAGCGTGACGTAGGCCCGATCGCCGTCGACCACAACCGGATCGCATCGCTCGGCGTGCTGGAACTCCCCGCGATACTGCGGATCGATATTGTCCTCCACATCATAGATATAGACTCCCTGTTGTCCCCCGATAAAGAGATGGTACTTCGCATAGAAAATCGTCTCGATATCCTGACTTACCTCTGTCCGTGTCAGGAAGACCGGGGCCGAAGGGTTGGAGATATCGAAGACGACCAGATCCTTGTTGTCGATGCAGTAGAGTCGTTTGGCGGCGATGATGAATCGGGCGAGCGAGCCTCCCGTCCCTTCGCGCTGCTGTCCGCCGACACCCGAACCTGAAGTTGATGAAGGGGAGGAAGAGCCGGTGGAGGAACCCGAAGTGTTTGCCGCGGCATTTGCGATGCCGACCGAGCTGCCGCTGTAGCTGAGGGGTTGGTAGTCGTTCATCGAACCGCTTCCCCACGTACTTTCCCACGGATCGCTGAACTCCGGATCGACCGGTTCATCACTCACTTCGCATCCCTCCGTTCCGCATCCGCCGGCTCCGCCGAACTCGTTGGCTCCGTTCCAGCCGTTCAACTGATTTGCGATCTCGGTTCCGGATCGGAAGAAGATGTCGGGGATCGTGTCGATCGGGCGGGGCTGAGCGGGGTCGGAAATATCGAAGACGACCAGATCATGTTCCTGATCGGCATACATTGTCGTGTTGTAGGCGGCGACGTCGCTGTTGCCGTCGATTGCGATCGAACCCGATTCGCGTACGTTTGCCGGATTGCTCAGGTCGTAGAAGCGAATGTCGACGCCGGGCGTCGTACGGATCAGTGTGGTGCCGTGCAGATAGATTTTCGAGACGAACGAGCCGGTGTGGTCTCTGGTGTAGCCGAAGGTGAGAAGTGTACATCCAAGCAGGAGCAGAATCGTCGAGCGTTTCATCATAAGCCTCGTGCGGTTTACTGGTACATGAATACGTGAATGGACGAACGGGGGGAGGGACAAATGAATCGGGGAAGGTTTACCGGGAAGAAAAAAAAACGGGGCAAGAAAAATGATTAGGAATATATTCGTTCCGGAGTCGCACCACCGATTTGTAAAAGCCGGGGGAATGCTCCCCGAACCCGTCCTTTCGCACCTGTGGTTGTTGCGATACACGGTCGAGCCTGATGATCTTGTCTCTCCCTGCGTGCCTGTGCCCGGGTTCTGAACTGAGAGAGGAAAAAAGAGCGTGACATGCTTATCAATACGGAAGAGGGTGGATGCAGCCTGTACTGAAGTTTCGGGAAGCCGAAGAAGACCGGGAATATCTCGTTGATTACCAGCCGTACGATCCGGCGTTGCCGGAGGTCTTCCGGCAGGTAAAACAACTGGTGCAGAAGGCTGCAGGAGCAGTTGTCGTCGAGCATATCGGCAGCAGTTCCATTCCCGGAATGGGGGGGCGTAATGTGCTGGATGTGGCGGTTCCCGTCGATGCAGAGGAGATCCCCTGCATACGCCGGAAACTCTGCACTCTCGGTTTTCAGGAGAGTCCCTTCCCTCACTATCTTCCCCTGCTGGTCGGCCGGATAGACTATCATGAGAAACGATATCCGATTCTTCTCTATCTTCTCCCCTCTGAATCCGGGGTCTATCAGGATTGGATTGCTTTTCGTGATTATATGCGTACCCATCCGGAGACGGCCCGGGCCTATGATGAAGTCAAACAACGGGCGGTTGCCGAAGGGGAAACCGGAGGAGAGGATTATCAGAAGGCCAAGACCCCTTTCCTGGAATCGATATCAAAGGAAATCCGTCGCTGGAAGTCCGGAGCGTAAGGCGGGAGAGGGCTAACCGAGCAGGAAACAGGAACCATTCTCGAAAAGCAATGTCCCTACGGCATATCTACGCTCTTGACCTTTCGGACCGGTCTCTCCGGCCGGTTCCCGATCTTCCCGATGCTACGTCGCATGTGCGCATCCCGGAAATCGATGATGCCGAATCTCTCGCTTCCTTGATGCTCAATGCCTACGCCGGAACAATCGACGACGGGAACGGTCTGATGGAAGAGGCCGTGACCGAAGTGGAACACTATTTGAAGGGAGAATACGGCAAGCCGTTGCTCGATCTCTCCTGCATTTGCCTGAATGAATCCGGAAACGCGGTCTCGGCTGTGCTGGTCACCCGCTGGGGAAAATCGGGATTACCCCTGATTGCCTTCGTCATGACCGATCCGGCGATGAAAGGGAGAGGACTTGCCCGATATCTTCTGACCGATGTGTTGAAGCGAATGAACGATGCCGGAGAACCGACAGTCCGTGCGGTGGTCACCGACGGGAACGTTCCGTCGGAACGCCTTTTCTCAACTCTGGGTTTTGCAATTATCGAATCGTTCCGGGATTAATCATCGACAAGAACATGAATGCACAGACCGAACCGATTACCGTCGAGAACTTCACGCGCCTCTGGGATTTCGGCGATCCTGCCGGAACCGGGGAGCGATTCCGCGAACTCCTTCCGGAGGCGCGGAGTGATCTGCGCTTTCACATCGAATTGCTGACCCAGATGGCCCGAACGTACGGTTTGCGGGGTGAGTTCTATCACGCCCACACACTGCTGGATGAAGCGGAAGTTCTGCTCAATGCCTACTCTCCCGAGGAAAGTCTCCGTCCCCGGATGCGTTATCTGCTGGAACGGGGACGGACATGGAATTCTTCCGGTAAACCGGAACTGGCCCGTCCTCTTTTTCTGGAGGCGTGGAAGATCGGGTCGGAAGGGGGAGAGGATCGGCTTGCGGTTGATGCCGCCCACATGATGGGGATCATCGAGTCGCCGGATGAGGGAGTTCGCTGGAACCTGCAGGCCCTGGAGTTTGCCGAACGGTCACCGGACGAAAGTGCCCGACTCTGGCTCGGTTCCCTCTACAACAATCTCGGCGTCACCTTTCTCGAAAAAGGAGAACCTGAAAAGGCACTCGAGTATTACCGGAAATCTCTCGACTGGCATACCGAGCGAGGCAGTCCCGACCGTCCGCTCCGCATTGCCCGCTGGGCGGTCGCCCGTGCAAAGCGCGGATGCGGTATGGTGGAGGAAGCGCTGACCGAACAGCGGGAGTTGGAGAAAATCTATGCTGAAGAAGAGCAGAAGAGCGGATATGTCTTTGAAGAGATTGCCGAGTGTCTGCTGGCTCTTGAGCGGACCGAAGAAGCCGTCCCCTATTTTGCCGCTGCATACGAAGAACTGTCGAACGACTCCTGGCTGGTGAAGAACGAGGGGGAACGGCTGGAGCGGCTGAAGGAATTGGGAGGACTCTGAGCCCTCTTTTCCGGTCGTGATGTTGTCGAGACCTGGAGGGTCGCTTTTTCAGGATAGTTGAGAGAAAGGGGATTGCCGGGAAACCGGGATGCACCGCGAAGCTTGGTGGCCGTATTTTCTGCTTTGCTTTTCGAGCATGGTGTACCGTTTCGGAATTCCCCGGACATTATCGCTCTTCTTATCTTCCCGCTTCAGTATTCACACGACGTTTACGGGAGGAACTTTTTATGCATGTACCGGCAATCCGCTCTCTTTTTTCGGGCATCCTTTTCATCTGGGCAACGGGTCTTGCCGCACAGGATGCCGATACGGCGACCGGCTCCGATACCCTTGAAGCCTGGACCACCGGCGGGAACGTCGGGATCAACTTCAATCAGGTCGCCCTCTCGAACTGGGCCGGCGGAGGGGAGAACACATTTGCCGTCGGCAGCGTTCTTTCCCTTGTCAGCAATTACGATCAGGGTGAGTCTCACTGGGCGAACGAACTCGGTGCGGGCTACGGGTTCACGAAGGTCGGCGATCTGGGCTTCCGCAAAAGCGACGACAAGCTGACCCTTTTCTCGAAGTTCGATCACAACGCAACCGCCACGCTCCTCTATTCCGCACTTCTCGATTTCCGGACGCAGTTCACCGAGGGACTCGACTACGAGCAGATCGATTCGATAACCGGAGAGCCGGCCCGCATCTCCACATTCCTCGCCCCCGGCTACCTGAATCTCGGTCTCGGCATCACCTGGAAGCCGAAAGAATATTTCGAGTTCCTGCTGGCCCCGGTCTCCAACCGACTCGTCATCGTGCTCGACGATGCGTTGTCGGCCGCCGGGGCCTTCGGGGTCGACCCCGGAGAGAAGCTGGAGAGCGAACTGGGTATTCTCTCTCGCCTGCAGTTCCGGAACGAGATCATGGAGAACGTCACGCTCGGCTCGAAGCTGAATCTGTTTGCCCCGTATGAGGATATCACCACCGTTGTGGTGAACTGGGAAACGCTCCTTGCCATGAAGGTGAACGATTACATCACCACCAGTGTCAGCTTCGACGTGATCTACGACGAACATGTGGACGTCACGCGGGATGACGGAACGGCCGGTCCGGCCACACAGATCAAGGAGGCGCTCAACATCGGTTTCGGCTACAAGCTCTGATCCCGGTTGCTACCGGATCTGCGGAGCATCGGTTGTCGTCCGTATCGCTGCGAATGCGGACGCTTGTCTCTTGCGTTCGAGAAATTCCCGAACCGTTACGGCCAGCCGATGCTCTCCTGCAAGCCGCTCCCCCTCTTCACGGGCCGCCGCTTCCTCTTCGGGATTCCCTGAAAGATATTCTCCGTATGCGATAAAGAGGAGATCGATCCCTCTGTCTTGCGGACGAACCGTCAGATCGACCGCTTTGCGGAGGAAGAGGAGTCCGACCTCGATCTCGCCCCGCAGCATCAGCACACCTCCCCGCGTCCCATTGAAAATCCCTTCCTGCGGACTGAATCGAAGAGCCTCTTCAGAGAACCGGTCGGCTTCATCGAGAAGGGCGTTATCGCCGGTCAGCAGGTCGGCGAAGGCGATCTCGTTCAGAAGAGAAGCCCGGTCCTCGGCGCTGAGCTTCGGTCTCTCCAGAAGTTCCAGATAAAACTCCCGTGCGGTTGCGGGATTGCCGAGGAGAAGGTGCATCGAGGCCAGGCCAAGCTTTGCGTGGGGATCATACCGGTCGATCTCCAGAATCCGCTCGTAGCAATTCCGGGCCGCCTCGTAATTCCCCCCCCGGTATTCGGCCGTGCCGACGTGGTACCAGTAAGCCCGTTCGGCCTCGTCCGGATCGCTTGCCGAACGGATGATATTCAGGAGCTTCATTCCGTCGGTTGCCGTTCTCCCTTGAGGAGAGTTTCCTTTGGAGGGAAAAAGACTGGAAAACAGGACGAGGGCGTTGGCGAGAAACAGATCGAAGCCGAGAAGCAGTCCCGCATCACCGTCGGCGAAAATCGTCAGTCGTTCCGGACCGATAAGGACCAGAAGGAGAAGAATCAAAAGGTTGGCGATCGGGCCGGCGGCGATTGTCAGGAATGACCGGACCGGTGAGTAGGCATCGGTGCGGGCCGTGGTCACCTGTCCGTAGGTCGGGATCCGACGAATATTCCACGTCGTTCCGAACAGGCGAAGACTGACCATCGGTTTTCCGACACCGAGGTCGACGGAATAGAGCTTCATGCCAAGGAGTCGGGCGGTTATCGCATGCCCCAGTTCATGGGGGATGATCGAGAGGCAGAAGAAGATGCCGATCAGGGCAAGGTTCAGCGGAAGCCAGGTGTTGTAGTTGGCCGGAGCCAGCCAGGCGATCGCGCCACCTGCAAGGGTCAGTCCTGCGATCATCGCCATCATTGCCTTCTGCCGCTCGACGAACCGCTTCTCGACACAGTCCCTGCAGAGTGCCTGGTGCCGTACTTCTTCACCTACCTGAAACAGGTCATCCTCGCTGTTCGAGAGAATGAGTCCGACCGGGTAACTGC